>JARFUL010000286.1 GCA_029289015.1 Syntrophobacteria bacterium
CTCCTTTAAAAAGATTTAATAGATAACTACTTAGGAAAAACCCCCTTCTTCTTGTGCTTCCTCAGGAGCACATAGGTCGCGCCGGGGCCGCCGTCCACCTGCCTGGCCGTGGCAAAGGCCACCACCATCTTCCTGCCCGCGCCCGTGGTGAGGGTTTCCGCGACCATCTTTTTCAGCACCGGCTCCCCGGGGGACTTGAGCCCCCGGCCGTGGACCACCAGCACGCACCTCAGGTTGAGGGAGTAGGATTTTTCAAGAAAACCGAGGAGCTCGGCCTGGGCCTCCTGTGCGGTGAGCCCGTGGAGGTCCAGGAAGTCCTGGTGGGAGTAGCGGCCCTCGGCCAGGTTCTTCAGCACGTCCGGGTGCGCTTCCTGGACCGCGCCCTCCATATACTCGTCGGTGAGCCGCATGTCCACCCGGGCCCGGCCGGACACCAGGTCTTCGAGGGGCCCGACCCCATCTTCGTCGGGTTCGGCCGCGAGGTCCGGCCCCCGGGGCGTGCTCTGGTCGAGGTCCCCGGCCGCAGCGGGCTTGACCAGGAACCCCTTGAGCGCATCGAAGGGGGTGTAGAAGGAGCGCTCCCGGGACCCCTTTTTTCGATCCTTGTCCCTGGATCTGGACCTGCCCAAAATTAAGCCCTTTAATATAAAACGGAAATGTGTTAGAAAATCAGTATGCTAAACCCTTTAATGGTCAGAGATGAAGCCGAACTCAAGAGGGTGTGCGAAGCCCTGAAAAAGGAGCCCGAACTTGGTGTCGACACCGAATCGGACGGCTTTTATTCGTACCGGGACAAGATATGCCTTATCCAGGTTTCGACCCGCGACAAAGATTATATCATTGATACGGTGGAGCTGTGCTCCATAAATGGGCTGGGAAACATATTCCGCGACCCGAAGATACTCAAGGTCCTCCACGCGTCGGCAAACGACATCCCGCTCATCAAGAGGGACTTCGGCTTCGAGATCCACGGCATCTTCGACACCGCGCAGGCCCTCCGCCTCCTGGGGGAGAAGCAGGTGGGGCTCGCCGCGGTGCTCGAGAGCCGGTTCGGGGTCGAGCTGAACAAGAGGTTCCAGCGCTACCACTGGGGCAAGAGGCCCATCAGCAAGGAGGCCCTCACCTACGCCGCGTCGGACACCCACTACCTCCTTTCCCTCAAGGACCAGCTCTTGGACCTTCTCCGGGAGAGGGGGCTCGAGGACGAGGCCCTGGAAAATTTCAGGGATCTGGAGCAGACCGAGCCGGTTCCCAGGGAGTTCGACCCGGAGGGGTTCTGGAAGATCAAGGGGGCCGTAGATCTCGACCCCAGGGGGCTGGCCGTGCTCAGGGAGTTCTACCTCTTCAGGGAGGACCTGGCAAAGGCAAAGAACCTGCCCCCCTTCAGGGTGATCCCCAACCAGGCTCTCATGGGCATCGCGCTGAAGAGGCCCAGGACCCTCAAAACGCTCTCCAAGATTCCCCACCTCCCCAAGACCTACAAGGGTCCGAGAGGCAAGGAGCTCTTGAAGGTGGTTCGGGACGCGATGGACCGCGAGCCGCCCCAGAGGGCTAACTCCAGGTTAAAGAGGGATGAGACCTCGTCCTCGATCTTCTCGGGGCTCAAGTCCTGGCGCAAGGAGGAGGCCCTGAAAAGGGGCGTTGACTCCGACCTGGTGGTGTCCACCAACACTATGGACGAGATAGCCCAGAGGAGCCCCACGGACCTCGACAACCTGGCCCACGTGCCGGGGATGGGCCCCTGCCGGATGGAGCGCTACGGCCCCGCGATCATCAAGGTGGTGAGGCAGAGGATCAAGGCCTGGGAATCCTCAACGCGGCGGCGCTCCCCGCGGAGGCGCAGGAGGTCCGGTCGCAGGAAGCCCAAGGAGAGAAAGTGACCCGCAAGACCACCGGCAATGTCCGGGCGGAGCTGAACCTTCCCCCTGGGCTCAAAGAGCGCATACTCGGCGACGAGAGGCTCAACTCCAACCAGAAGTTCATCCTTCTCTCCCTGTACTACCTCGACTCCCGGTCCATTCTCGACGGGTTCAAGACCTATCTCCCGAGGTTTCTGGGCCTCGAGTGGCCCGTGGTGGAGGAGGAGCTTCAGGGGCTCGAGGACCTGGACTACATCGAAGTGGTGGGGGAGCGGCTGATACTCAAGGTAAAACCGATCTTCTACGCGCAGTGATCAGGACCCGGGCGTCCCTTTCCCCTTATCCGAAGAGTAATTGATCAAGTGATTACCGTCGCGTTCTCTTCCCACCGCCTCGAGGCCATCTCTCTGGCCGAAAGGCTTATGCAGGGCCACAGGGTCGTGGTGCTGGAAGAGCCCCCGGACCCCAAGCTCCCGGAGGTGCTCTCAGGGAACTCTGACCCCGATGAATACCTGCTGGACCGTGAGAGCGCGTTCCCGAAGTTCATCCGGGAGAGCCTTACGGTCCTGACCCGCCTCTTTCGGGCCGGGGTCGAGGTGCTCCAGGTGGAGCCCTACCTGGAGAGGCTCGTGAGCATCCACGAGATGTTCGCAGACGGCCTGCCCAATGAAAGGGTGCTCTCCGACCCGGTGCTCAGGCCGGTCTACCTCGCGGAAAAGGAGGCCACTGGCGCGCTTCTGGCCTACTATGAGGCCTCCCTCACCGCGCGCTTCACCGAGCTGGCCGAGCACGTGACCCGGTTCGCGAAAAAGGACGCGGATAGAATCCGCCTGAGGGACGAGCTTAGGGCTTCGGCCATAGCCGAGCTGGATAATCCTGAAAAGAGGATCTACGTTGAGGCGGGATACATCCACCGGTGGCTCGTCCTGGCCCTCAAGAGGCTTAAGAGGGACGTAACGCCGGTCTTTGTGCTCAGGGAGCCCACCAGGAGGTTCATCGGCAGGAGGCAGAACCTCGGCCCCGGGGACTTTTTGACCCTGAACTACGTGTTTCGCGGCCGGATCGGCCCCCAAAAGGAGCTTCTCTTGGCTGGCAGGTCCCTCGTGTATATCAAGCTGCTCAAGAAGGAGGAGGAGCCGCCGGGCCGCGAGCCTTTCCCCCACACCCGGGACGAGACCGCCGCGTCGTCCCTCGTCTCCCTCCTCACCTTCGAGGACTGCCTCGCGCTCTACCCCAAGGTTCGCGGGCTAAAGAGAGAGGAGGCCCTGGAGCTCACAACGAGGTACCTAGAGAGGGCGGGGCGGCTGAGGGGAGGGAGCCCGCTGCAATGAGGCCCCACAAAGCCAAAAAGGCCGCGCCGGCTCCCCCGTCTCGCTCAGGGTGAAGATCAGGGCGCCGTCCTCGATCTAGGGCTTTGCCCTCTCGTATCTCAACTTCATTATCAGGTCCAAAAGGGACCAGTAGATCCCCTCCAGCTCACAATCGAGGCACTTGGGTATGGTGGTTTCAGCCATGTTAAAATCTCCCCCCGGGAGATGCCTCTCTGTTGATCAAGAGAGATAATCCTCCAGTACCTGAACACGCCAACAAATTAAAATAAAAAGGATAGCCGGCCCCGCGATCATTCGAAAAGCCCTACGTGGGAGAACCTTGAGACGTC
>JARFUL010000287.1 GCA_029289015.1 Syntrophobacteria bacterium
GCGGTCCTAATGGCAAGGGGCTTGAATTTTAGGCCCGAGTCAATCCCCGGCAGGCTCTCGACCGGTTCCGTAAGCAGGAAGTCGCCGGACTCGATCCATCCCTTCAAGGTGACGGCCACCTCCCTTGCCTGGGCATAGGAAGAGAGCCCCGCGGTGGGCACCTCTTTGCCGTTTATGGTTATGGAGCCGGATTTGAGCCGCGTGTAGCTGACCTCGCCCAGGTTGCCGGGCTTGCAGTTGGGATACCCTTCCGAGTAGTCCACCACCGGCGCGAAGATCTCCCCGTCTGACACCGAAGCGTTAATTAGGGTCTGCTCATCCAGGATGGGAATGGGCACCCCCACCCCCACGGTGAGCGAGACGCCGTAGCCGTAGAACGACGCTCCCCTCAGCCAGCGGGAGTTCATCCGTTTCAGGTCCCCCATCACACAGAGGGTGCCGGCCGGCGCCCGGGGCACGCCGATGTCGGTTCGGTCCACCCCAGGGTTGTGCTGGGTGCCGTTGCCGGCCACATAGCCTACCCCTCCCCCCAGGAATATGCGGGTGCCCACGCCGATGGTGCGGTACAGGGGGTCATTGAGGAGGGGGCTCAGCTGGCCCGCGCTGCAGTAGTTCGCATTCCTCATATGGGGCTGGAGCACGCCCATGTAGGTGTAGATAACCCTGTCGGAGAGGTTCACCGCGACGTTGTAGTTCTGATATGCGTTGCGCATGTTGAATAGAACCGCCTCGTTCATCTCTTCCAGGCTTATCCAGGTCTCCAGCTTTTTCCTGGGATAGCAGTCGGTGCCGTATGCTGAGGCTATGAGCTTGACGTCCTTCCCTGCCGCCAGGTCCTCTATCAGGTGCCCCCCTCCATAGAGGAACTTGCCGGGATGGACCCTGTTGGCAGGGTCGTCCTCCGGCATTGCAGTAGCGCCAACGAAGAAGTCCACCGCAGCAAAGCCCGTATATACGGGCACATCGTTGAGGGTCGCGCTGCCGCCTCCCATCTTGATGCGGGGACTGGAGTGGCCGACATTGAAGTAGGCCCCGGATGAGCACATCGGGCCGAAGGTCCCGGTGGTGACCACGTCCACCTGGGCGGCCGCGCTTTTGATCCCTCTCTTTTTCACCACGTCGATGATCTCTTCAGCGGTGAAGACCACCGCCTTTTTCTTCTTTATCTTCTCATTTATCTCCTGGATGGTCTTTGCCATGAGACTCCTCCCTGTTCTCTGTTTCTCCTTCTCTCAACTGCCTTGTAACCGTATCAATGCCCCTTTTCGGGCCGGCCATTATCCATAGCACAAAACCACCCCCCTTCTTGGATCAGTAAGGTCAATCGAAATATGGCCTTGGCAGGCCGATCTCTTCAATCCCAGGTGCTGATATAGCGCTCGCCCGTGTCCGGCAGGATTACCACTATCGTCTCTCCCAGAGACTCTTCGCGCCTTGCCACGACAAGCGCGGCATGGACGGCCGCGCCGCTGGAGATGCCGGCCAGGATGCCCTCCCGGCTGGCAAGAATCTCCGCGGTCTTCTCCGCGTCGTCGCACTGGACCTGGATGATCTCATCCACCAGGTCGAGCCGGAGCACCTCCGGCACGAAACCCGCGCCTATCCCCTGGATCCTGTGGGGTCCCGGCAGGCCTCCGGAGAGCACGGGGGAGTCCGCGGGCTCCACCGCGACGGCCCTGAACGCGGGCTTCTTCGCCTTTATCACCTCAGCGACCCCGGTTATGGTGCCGCCCGTGCCCACACCGGAGACCAGGACGTCCACCCTGCCGCCGGTGTCCTCCCATATCTCCCTCGCGGTGGTGCAGCGGTGCACCTCGGGGTTGGCCGGATTGGAGAACTGGTCCGGCATGAAGCCGTCCGGCATGGATTCCAGGAGCTCCCCGGCCCTCTGGATCGCGCCGGGCATGCCCTTTTCCCCCGGCGTGAGAACTAGGTCCGCGCCCATCCTTTCCAGGAGCTTCCGCCTCTCCAGGCTCATGGTGTCGGGCATCGTCAGGATGAGGCGATAGCCCCGGCTCGCCGCTATCATGGCAAGCGCGATGCCCGTGTTGCCGCTGGTGGGCTCGATGATCGTGCCTCCCGGCTTCAGCCTGCCCTGGGCCCGAGCAGCCTCGATCATGCTGAGGCCGATGCGGTCCTTGACGCTTCCCCCGGGGTTGAAGGACTCCAGCTTCCCGTAGATTTCTGCCCCGAGCCCTTTCTCAAGACTAGAGAGCCTGACCAGCGGAGTTCGCCCTATGGTCCGGCCTATATCCGTTGCTACCTTCATCGAGAGCCACCTCCCTCGTTCTCGGTCTGGGCGTTCTTGTAGATGAGCTTCGGCGGCGCCAAAAAGACCTTGGTGCCCGGGGGTATGGAGCGGGTGATCCAGACGTTGCCGCCGATTACGGAGCCCCTGCCGATCACGGTCTCGCCCCCGAGGATCGTCGCGCCCGCGTAGATGGTGACGTCGTCCTCAATGGTGGGGTGCCTCTTGGCATACCGCAGCCGCTCCACCTCCTCCTTGGGGAGCGAGAGCGCGCCCAGGGTCACCCCCTGGTATATCCGCACCCTGGTTCCGATCTCGGTGGTCTCGCCTATGACCACGCCGGTGCCGTGGTCTATGAAGAAGCTCGGGCCGATCTCAGCCCCGGGATGGGTGTCAATGCCTGTTATAGAGTGCGCGTACTCGGACATCATGCGGGGGAGAAGCGGGACCTCCTGCCGCCACAACTGGTGCGCGATGCGGTGGATGGTGACCGCGAGCACCCCCGGGTAGCTGATAACTATCTCGTCCAGGGTCTTGGCCGCGGGGTCGCCGTCGTAGGCCGCCTGGACATCGGTGGCCAATACTTTTCTCATCTCTGGGAGGACCCTGAGGAAAACAACCGCCTGCTCCTGGCCCTGCTCCCGGCACTTGGTGCACACCAGGTTGTAACGCTGGCAGTCGTGCCGGATGCTGAGGGCTATCTCTTCCGAAAGAGTCTCGTAGAGCCTCGTTGTTTCCGTGCCGATTACGTGGTTCACGAGCTCTTCGTCCAAAACAGCCCCATCGAAGTAGCCGGGGTAGAGGAGCCTTCTTGCCCGCTCGATGACCTCTATTGCCCTCTCAATCCTGGGGATGCGCTCCGCGTCCACGTGCGCGAACAGCGCCGGGTCCCTGGAGGACTCAACCAGGTCGCGGATGATCCCCGGCAGGTGTGAGCGAAGCCTTGCCGCGGTGTCCACCTCCTCGATGCAGACCCTTTCGTCCTTTTTTTCCATTTGTTTATGAGGTGCCATTGCCGCCTCCTTTGCCTGTCCAAAAAAGATAGGACCGGGCCTCGGGCCCTGATTGCTGTCTTGGCATCAGCAGATCGGCAAAAGCGGCGGGAGCCGGATCGGGTGAGATCTAAGGTGAGGATGGCGTCGGTGCGCCGAAGAGCATGGTCACCGGGGAAGATGTCCCGGTGCTGCCGCATGCTCTGCCGTCTGCGCCTGGGAACAAGCAACAACAGCACATGTCATCTTCACTCATGACCATATCCACGGGATCACCTCCTTTCCGTATATCCTACAATATTAGTAGGATTATATCGCCACTGATCTGAAAGTCAAGGACAAATGCGCGCTTGGGTTTTAAAACGCACTGCTTGCTCAATACCTTCTGGTAAAAAGAGATGGTTGGGGGAGGAACAATCGTGTGCCGTTTCCGTACATCTTTATATCTGTGAACAGAGCTGAAGCCGCGGTTACCCGATGGGATTTTGCGAACGGGGGTGCATTTCAGGCTTGGCAACACCGAAATATATAGTATACTAAAACTAGTAGGGAATATGTCCGAAACCCGTGCACCCATAGATTACAGGAGTGTCGCGATTTCAAACTTACCGAAATACCTCTGGCCCCGCGTCCTGGTTGCCCCGTTGTTGCTGCTTCTTTTTCTTAATGTCTCCTGCGGGCCGGACAGCCAGGCTGTGGAGGTGGATTTCTCCAAGACCATCCAGGTTGACCGCCCCGGAATAGAGGATTCTAAAACCCGTACTCTTCAGGTCGCGGTGGCTGCGATGGTATCGCCTATGGAGACCTTCATCTACTACCGTGAGATTTTGGAATACATAGGAAGCAAACTGGGTAGGAGCGTTGAGCTTATTCAGCGCAAAACCTATGAAGAGATTAATGAAATCTTCAAGAAGGGTCATATAGACCTCGGGTTTATATGCTCGGGACCCTATGCAACTGGCAGGGAGCGTTACGGTTTTGAGCTCCTGGCCACACCCCGGATTCACGGAAGCCACTTCTACCAGTCCTACCTGATAGTAAACCGCACGAGCCCCTACCGCAAACTCGAGGACCTGAAGGGGCGCGTCTTCGCATTCACCGATCCAAACTCCAACCCCGGGAGACTGGTGCCCGCATACTGGCTTGCCAAGATAGGACAGAGGCCCGAAACGTTCTTCTCCACGTTCATCTATACCTACAGCCACGACAACTCTATTCTGGCCGTGGCCAGGGGGTTGGTGGATGGCGC
>JARFUL010000288.1 GCA_029289015.1 Syntrophobacteria bacterium
GAGACCGCGGCCCGGATGAACTCCCTTAGGTCCTCGGCCTCCCTTTCGAACCTGGCCCACCCCTTTGCCATAGCCCCCGCATGGGCTTTCAGGAATCGAAGCGCTCCTTGAAGCCCCGTATTATCAGGTCGTAGTTGTCGTGAATAGTAGCCACCGCGGCCGGAGCCCTCTCCTTTAGTATATTGATGAGCAGCCTCAAGAACCTAAGGAAGACCGCGGGGTCGTCTTCGCGCCCAGGTCTTTGGTCCCGGATCTCCTTATCCACCTTTAACGCGGCCATCACGTCCCTGTGGTCCAGGGTCTTAAGCGCATGGGCCAGCATCGAGTCCCTGAGCTTTTTCAGGGAGCCCTCGATCTCTTTGAGCCTGTTTTCGCGCTCCTGCCTCTTCTTGGACCACCTGCCTTTCGTGCGCCATCTGCTCATGGTGCTCTCCGGCACATCGAGGAGCCCGACGATCTCCTTTATGCCCGCGCCCCCCTCAACGTAGAGCCGCTCGGCCTCACGCCTGAGCCCCGACCTGTCCCTTGCCATAGCCTTCTTTGCCGTTGGCCCTCAGTATGGCCTTGAGAAGCTGCCCGAGAAGGGCCACCTGGATCTTGACGAGCAGGCTCAGCACCTTCTTTTTTCGGCCTCTCTTACCCACTTTTCCTCCCGCGCGCTTCCCGGCCCCCGAGCGCAAGGGTTGAGGTGAGGGGGATTATCTCCTTGAGTATCTCCGAGAGCATCGCGAGGATCCTCCTTTGCTGCTCCTCCCGGGCCCGCCACACCCGGACCAGGGCCAGGGCCAGCCCCCCGTTGGCCAGGAGGCTCAACACTAGGGCCGCGTCGCTTGAGCCTGCGACCTGGCTGAGAAGCCTGAACACCGCGTCACCTCTTCCTCTTGAGCTTGATCGCCTCGGTCTCGCCCCTGACGCGGGCTATGGAGGAGAGATCGAACAGGTCGAGAACCGTCTCAAAGTCGGACGCGATCTCGTCGGTGACTATGCCCGCGCCCTCCGGCGCGGCGGCCAGCCCGGCCAGCGCGCGTCTCAGCGCGTCCGCGAGCCTCTCCCTGGGGCCGTACGCGCTCTTCTTCGCCCGCCCGGTCACCGACTTGAGCTGCTCCAGGCGGAAGTAGAGCGCGCCGATGAGGTCCTCCACCTGCCCGGCCAGCCGGCAGGACTCCTTCGGGTCACCGGCCTCGTCCATGAAGGCCCTCAGCTCGTCCTGGAGCCGGGCTATCCGCTCTTTCACCCTCTTGGTCACCGTAAAATCCTCCTAACGGTTGAGCCTGGACACCGCGTCTTCAACCTTGCCCTTGATGAACTCCTCAGGGGCCAGACTCACCTCGCGGATGGCTTTCACGGCCTGCTTGGGAAGCTGGTCCTGGACCCTCTTCACCGCCTCCTGCTTCACCGTTTTCGCGTCATCCGGTTCCAGCCGCCCAGTGTTGGCCTTGAGACCCCTGACCATTTCCGCCTCCAGCTCGCTCACCACCGACGAGACCACCTCGCCAACCACCCGGGCCGCCCTCTTGGACCGCTCGGACCTGGCCCGCTCGCCCGCGGCCCTGGCCAGCGCGGTGAGCGCCCAGCCTACAAGACCCACCATCGCGGACCCCAGCGCGGGGGCCAGCAAAGAGGTAAGGGAATACGCCATAGCTTCCATGTCGGTACCTCCTTTTTTCGGCGAGCCTACCAGGTTCCCGCGCGCTCCGTCTTGGGGCCGGGCGCATAAAAAAAGATGAGGGGCCAAGCCCCCCATCAGCGCCGCGGACCTCGGGCGATACTATGATCTAGCCGCGTTTGAACAAAAAGACGTATTCCAGCCCGTTTATGGCTACGGTTATGTCCGCGCCCCGGCTCTGGGCGTAGACCAGCCATGAAGGCCTGTCCTCGTCGCAGCAGATCACCTTGCGCGAGAAGACCCCCCTCTTGCCGTCGTACCACGCCAAGAGCATGGGCTCCGGCGCTATCTTCCCTGCCCGGGTCTTGGCCGCGTCCAGGGCATCATTGAATTCCACCCCCGGAATCTCGAGCCTCACCGGGTCTTCGAGGTGCCTTTGCTCAAGCGGTACGCATTCCACGAAACCACCCTCCTTTTCCGTCCTATATATAATATAATCACTCCTTGCCGCTCCCGCGCTATAATGACCCGAGCAATATTAATGTTGACTTGAAGGAATTGTGGGCTAGAATTTTTTTGTTGTTCTTTACCGTGACATCTCCCTTTGGGCCTTGCGGGATGCCCTGCCGGGCCGGAAGGGAAACCGGCTCTTTCGAGACGCGACAGCAAGGAGGCGATGTGTCTTTAAAAAACAGGATCAACGAGGCTTTCAAGGACGCGATGCGGCAAAAGGAGAGGGCGCGCCTCAACGCGCTCAAGCTCCTCAGAAACGAGATAAAGCTCAAGGAGAAAGGTTCCAAGGCCGAGCTGGACGACGGTGAAATCCTGAGGCTGCTGGCCAAGCAGATAAAGCAGCGGGACGAGTCCATCGCCCAGTACAATGAAGCGGGGAGAGACGACCTGGCCGCTGAAGAGAGGGCCGAGAAGGAGGCCCTGGCCGAGTTCATGCCCCGCCAGCTCACCGACGATGAGATAGGGGAGGCCCTGGATCGTATCATCGCGGATACCGGCGCGTCCTCCCCCAAGGATATGGGCAGGGTCATGAAGGCCGCGATGGCCGAGCTCGCGGGCAAGGCCGACGGCAAGAAGGTCTCCGACATGGTAAGGGCCCGCCTCGCCTGACACCCCCATTTGCCCCTGCCCGGGCCCCGATCTTCAGCCCGGGCCCGTTGGGGCGAGAGCGCGCAAACCCTATGGACTCCGAATCAATCCGCTCCCTTGAGTTTTCAAGGCTCCTTGAGGCCCTGGCCCAAAGGGCCGCGACCCAAAGGGGCAGGAGAATTGCGCTTTCGCTCCTGCCCTCAAATGACCCGGACGCGGTCACGAGAAGGCTCAGGGAGGCCGAGGAGCTAAAAGAGCTCTTTGATCGCAAGGAGACCGGGGTCGCGCCCTGGCCCGACGACCTCGAGGAGCCCCTGGCCCTCCTCAGCTCCGAGGCCGGCCGCCTCGACCCGGAGGAGCTCGTCAGGCTCAAGGGCTTCCTCGGCTTCGCGCAAAGGGCCAAAGAGTTCGGAAATAAGCTCCCCGGGGAGTTCTACGCGCTAAAAGACGCATACCTCAGGTTTTTCCCCGCGCAGGGGCTGAAAGACGCGATCTCAGCCGCGATCTCCGACGAGGGCCAGGTGAAGGAGACCGCGAGCCCGGAGCTCAGGAGGATACGCAGGGCCAAGACCCGCACGAGGGAGCGGCTGAACCGGCTCCTGGGCGACTTTTTGGCTGGCGAGGCCACGGGGCTGCCCTCCCACCAGCGCCATGTCACCCTGAGGGAAGGGAGGCTGGTGATCCCGGTGAAGTCCGAGGCCCGCTCCCGGGTGGGGGGGCTGGTCCACGACTACTCAAGGTCCCGGGCCACGGTCTTCGTGGAGCCCCTGGACGCGGTGCCGCTGAACAACGAGCTGAGCCTGCTCAAGGCCGAGGAGCGCGAGGAGATAGAGAGGATCCTCGAGGAGCTCACCGAACTCGCGAGGGAGAGCCGAGAGACCATAGCTGCCGGCTTAGAGGCCCTGGTGGACCTGGACCTCATCTGGGCCAGGCACCACCTGGCCGCGGCCCTCGGCGGCACCGTGCCCAGGCTCACCGCGGCTGGCGAGGGTCTTTTGCTGAAACGCGCGCTCAACCCTCTCCTTGGCCTTCAGGGGAGCGCGGTGCCCATTGACCTCGACATCCCGCCCGGGGTCCGGACCATAATCATCTCGGGGCCCAACACCGGGGGCAAGACCGCGTCGCTCAAGACCCTGGGGCTCATCTCCGCGATGGCCCAGATAGGGGTGCCGGTGCCTGCCAAGCCCGGCGCGTCCCTGCCCCTCTTCGACCGCATCTTCGCGGAGGTGGGGGACGAGCAGGAGCTCACGTCCAACCTCTCCACCTTCTCCGCGCACTTAGGGAGGCTCAAGCGGTTCCTCAATGACGCGACCCCGGATTCCCTGGTGCTCATCGACGAGCTGGGCACAGGCACCGACCCCGAGGAGGGCGCGGCCCTGGGCATGGCGGTCCTGGACAGCCTCGCAAAGATCGGCGCGCTGGGGGTGGTCACCACCCACTACCACGCGCTCAAGGGTTACGGCGCGCTCAAACCCAATGTGCTCAACTGCGCGGTGGGCTTCGACAAGGAGACCGGAAGGCCCACCTACCAGATCATCTACGGCCAGCCGGGGGTGAGCCTGGGGTTGGCCACCGCGAAGAGGTTCGGGCTCTCCCAGGACGTGCTCGAGACCGCTGAAGCCTACCTGGGCACCGGGGAGAGCAGGACAGCCGCGCTCCTAGAGGAGCTCATCGAGGAGAGGGAGCGGCTCGCCCAAAAGAGAGCCGAGCTCTCGGCCCACAGGGAGGAGCTTCTGGGACAGATAGACGAGGCCCGAAAGGAGAGAGAAACCATTAAAGCCGAGCGCCGGGATTTTCTCTCCACCCAGAGGGAGAGGCTCATGAAGCTCTCCGGCGAGGTTGAGAACAGGCTGAAACACGCGCTGAGAGAGCTCAAAAAGGGGGAGCCCGGCGGGCCCAGCGCGGCAAGGGAGGCC
>JARFUL010000289.1 GCA_029289015.1 Syntrophobacteria bacterium
GATCCCGGTGCCGAAGCGACTGCCTGAAGGCCATGATAAGATCCACTATCTTGAAGGGCTTGGTGAGGAAGAAGGAGACCTGGCCCTCGTTGATCGCGCGTATGGCCAGGTCCATGCTCGGGTGCGCGGTGAACATCATCCTTATGACTTTGGGATACTCCTGGCGGACAATGGCCAGGAACTCGGAGCCGGTCATGCCCGGCATCTTCTCATCGGAAAGAACGAGGTCCACCTTTTCCTGCCCGAGAATGGACAGGCCCTCTTTTGCGGAGAGCGCGGTGACGACCTCGTAGGGCTCGTTGGCCAGGGCCTCCGAAAGCAAGTCTAGGATATTCTGTTCGTCGTCAACGATAAGTACCTTGTGCGCCATGACATTCTTCCCGGATTCCTGAATTGTTCCTTGCCAGAGCACGCGACTTGAAGTGGAGCCTGGACAAAGCTAAAGGGCGCGGACTCGTTGATACTCGTAACATACCACATAAACTCGGACAAATCTACATGGAGAGACCCGCGAGACCTCTTTGGACCACCGGACCGGCAAAACCGTGTCCCAGGGGCTGAAACTTGCTGCGCCTTCCCCACCAAGTCTCCGTAATTGCTTGAGTATACAAAAAAGTGAGCCGGCTCACAAATCTAGGGCAGAGCCGCGGCAGGCCGGGGGAACAACGCGGGCAAAGATTCGGCGCCCCGTGAGAAAGCGTGAAAAGGAAAAGGGCTGCAGCCCTTTATCTGCAACCCTTGATCTCTTTTTGGTGGAGCTGATCGGAGTCGAACCGACGACCTCTTGAATGCCATTCAAGCGCTCTCCCAACTGAGCTACAGCCCCGTTCGCCATTCTATTTCTAACAACGCGGCACACCGTTGTCAACCCAAAATGTCGGGACCCTGCCTGCTCAGCTCCCTGGCTGCTCTTCTGCCCGCGCGGGCCCGGTAAGGAAGCGCGCGTCATAGGGGCCCAGGCTCAGCATTGCCTTGCCGTCCCTGAGGGGCACCCTGGCCCCGGTCTCGAGGTCTCTTAAGTAATCCAACCCCTCGGGGAGGTTCTCAAGCAGCGCGCGGGTGGGCTGGTTTACGCCGTTGGCCGCTATGATGAGCCACCTGTCGCCCTCTCTCTTGAGGCAGGTGTGGACCGCGGGCCAGCCCCTTGCGTCGGTGAGGAAACGCGAGGTAATCGTAACCAGGGGCCTTTCCGACCTCTGGGAAGGAAGGGAGAGCCACTCTTTGAGGTCCTCTATCCTGAAGACCAGCCCCTTGATCTCGGGGGACGGGCTTTTGCCCTCCTCCATGCGGAAGAAGATCCCCGAGGCCCCGTGGGCAAGCGCGAGGAAGGCCGAGCCCCTGGCCCTTTCAAGGGGGGACGAGGTGAGGTCCACAAGCGCGTAGACCCTGCTCTCCGACACCAGGATCGAGGCCATTTCCACCTTGTCGGACAGGAGGGACGCGGGCACCTCCCCGCGCTCCACCTCCATCAGGAACGCGTCCGAGGAGTCCCTGAACTCTTCCACGAACCTTGGTCTCAGGAGGCTTGTGAGGGTGAAGCTCTCGGGGAAGAGCCTGGCGAGGGAGCTTCTGACACCCGCAAGCTCCTTGGGGGTCACCCCCCGCATCTCGGGTCTAAGGTCCAGGATGAAGAAATCGCCCTTGTGCATCAGGAATCGGCCCCGCTTAAGGGACTTTAGGAACTTGCCGAGGCCCGCGGCCTGGGGCAGCCTGATCGCGGCATTGAGCCCCACCTGGTGGGCCCTTTGAATAATACCCGTGTCCGGGGGCACCACCGCGCAGTTGAACCCCGCGTCACCCAACTCCTCCAGGGAGTCTTTCCAGCCGCCCAGCGCGCCCACGGGGAAGTAGGCCAGCCTCTTCTTTTCGTAGTACCTCACCGGCCTGGGGTCCACCTTGAGACGGTACTCCTTCGGCTTCATGGGCCGAAGCACGGGCCTGCCCAGGTGATAGGCCCGGGGGGTGTCGTTCACGAACCTGAAGATCGTCTCGCCCCGGTTCTTTTCCGAGCTGAACTTCAGCCTGACGTGCTGCGCGCGGCCCACAAGGCCGATCTGGTCCAGGGTGCGCGCGTGGCCGAAGAGCTCCACCCGGGGGTATTCCCGGCCCGTGGAGGGCCCCTTTATCACGTCGAACTCCAGGAGGTAATCCCGGTAGGGCTCGATCCCTTTCACCCGGCACCACCAGAACCCCGCGAGGTCTTCGCCCCCCACCACCTTGAGGAACCTGTGCTTGTACCCCTTCGGCTCCACCACGGAGAACTTGGAAAGAGCTATGTCCTTGACCTTCGAACTCCCCATCTCCCAGCCGTCGGGCACGCCGTCCTTGTCGGAGTCCAGGACGAACCCCGGATTGGGGATGAGGTTCGGCTCCTCACCCTTCGTTATTACGTGGCAGGCCGCGGCAAAAAGGCCGAGGAAGAGGGCACCGCAGATAAGGGCCACAAACCCTTTACTAGGTCTAGCCATATTCAAACCCCTCGGATGCGAGGTAGCCGGGCAGAGCCTCCCTGAAGGAGGGAGGCGGGTCAACGGAGAGCCCCCCCAATCTCTCGCTCACAAGGGCCGAGTTGGCCGGCCTTCTCGCCTTTTGGCCCAGCGCGGCCGACTTGATGGGGGCCACCTGCGCGCCGGTCCCCATCACAGCCACCACCTCCCTTGCGAACTCAAACCAGGTAACAGGCTCTTCTCCGGCCGCGTGGACGATTCCCGCGGCCCCTTTCTCTATCAGGCCCGCGATGGTCCGGGCCGCATAGGGCGCGTAGGTGGGGCTCACCATCTGGTCGTCCACCACCTCCACCCTGCCCTTCTCCCTGGCCCTTTTGGCCACCGCGGTGACGAAGTTGGACCCTCCCGCCTTGGAGGTTGTGCCGCCGAAGAGCGCGGCCACCCGGACGATAAGATGGTCCTCAAGCTGGGAGGAGACGGCCAGCTCCCCCGCGAGCTTGGACGCGCCGTAGACGTTTATGGGGTTCACGCGGTCCGACTCGACGTAGGGGGCGCGCTTTTTCCCGTCGAACACGTAGTCTGTGGAGACCTGGACCATCCTCGCGCGCCTGCGCCTGGCTGCCGCGGCGATGAGCGCGGGGCCCAGGCAGTTTACCCGGAAGGCCTCCTCAACCATCTCCTCGCAGTCGTCCACCCGCACGAAGGCCGCGCAGTTAATCACCACATCGGGCCCCATGCTCTCGAACATTTCGCTTATATCTTCTTCGCGGGTTATGTCCAAATCGGCCCTGGCCAGCCCCTTTGGCTCGGCCCCTTTTTTGGACAGCTCCTCCACCAGCGCGGCGCCGAGCTGGCCCGCCGCGCCTAAAACTACTATCTTTAAGGCTGAATTATCTTTTAACAAGAAGTTCTAATCACTCCTTTTTGCCAGGCAGGAATGGCAAAAAACCTCACCCAGAGAATTTCTCCAGCAAAGCCACCATCCTGTCCCTAATCTGCCCCTTCGGAAGCCCCCGTGGCTCCCACTCCGGCTTCTGAACCATTCTTTATTCTATTAATTAACCTTTCTCTTTCTAATAAAAATGTTCTTGCAAAAATAATACATAATACAATCATAATTACGTTTGCCAACCATAAAAACTCCCAGCATATTTTTTCGCTGTATATTCCCATCAGTATAAAAGATATTGAACAGCTGAGACCAAAATTGATAAAAAATTCATATACGTGATAGAAAGTAGTAATGTCTGTAATTAACTGAGAGGTAAAAACCTGCCCATAATCTTTTTCTAAATCGTTTAAATCGTCTTTTTCGATTGGCTGGCAAAAAATACGCCATTCTGGAAAGTAATATTTTACTGTATGCCTTACTCCATCTAGAAAAAGGCCTATAATCAATGGTGTTATAATCATATACCATGTGATATCCAGCCTGATCCTATCTTGTATAATGAGGTAATATAATGCAACACTAAGGGGTACACCCGGTAAATAGGTACAAATAAAAAATCGAAACTCAAAACCTGGTATCATTGTTTTAATATCCTTTAATAAAATCTAATATATTGAACCAATAAATTATTACGTATTTATGTGCGCTATTTATCCTTCCCGGCCCGGCCGCGGTCCACGGG
>JARFUL010000290.1 GCA_029289015.1 Syntrophobacteria bacterium
CGGCACTTGTGCTGCTTCTTGTAAGCGCGTTTCTCTTTGGCTGCCTGCAGATCGTGGACAGGTACCGGCGCGCGCCGAAATATCCCGAACACTACACCTATGAGCTCCAGGCCGAATACTCCGCCACCTGGAGCGCGCTGGTGAACGCGCTGGTGGAGGACCTGAGGCTCCCCGTGGCCAAGCTGAATGAAAAAACGGGATCGGTCCAGCTCAGGGAGGAGCTGGTTCCCCTGGGGCGCTACTGTGACTGCGGCGCATATTCAGGCACCGCGAACCGCAGGGTGACCATCCGGGTCAAAAGGTTGGGGAGCAAGAGTTCTTCTCTTACCATAACCGCCCGCTACCACACGGAAATGGAGCTGAAGAACAACCTCGGCCAGGTGGTGAAAAAGAGGCGGATCACCTGCCCGTCCACCGGCAGGCTGGAGGAGGAGATCGTGTGGAACGTCAAGAGAAGGCTCGATATCTAGCGGGCCCCTTTAAGGCCGCTTATTTCCGGGGGACAGGTGGCGCGAGGACGCGAAGAGGCTAGGGCAGGGGGGCTGCCCAGGATCGTGGTGACCGCCGCGGTCATTGAGGTCGGGGGCAGGTTCATGGCCGCGCAGCGGCCCGAAGGGGTCATGTTTCCCCTGATGTGGGAGTTCCCCGGGGGAAAGATCAGGGAGCACGAGCTTCTCGAGGAGGGCCTGGTGAGAGAGCTCGAGGAGGAGCTCGGGCTGGCCGCGTCCCGTGTCCGGCCGTTCATGAAGGTAAACCACGCGTACCGCGACTTCGAGGTGGAGCTGAACGTCTTCTTCTGCGACGCGGAAAACCTCGGTGAGATGGTGCTCAACGAGCACAATGACGTCGCGTGGCTCAGACCCCACGAAATGGACCCCGCATCCTTTCTCCCCGCGGACCGGCCGGTTATAATGAGGCTTAGAGAGATGAGCAAAAAAGATGGTAGTTCCGGTTCTTAACAAGCTGAAGGAGGGGCTGAGCAGCGCGGAGGCGGGCTCCCTGTCGGAGTTCGGGTGCCCGTCCACCATGGCTGTGCGCAGGCGCAGGGACGAGCGCACCAAAGAGGACCACAGGCTCGCGTTCTCCCTCGACTCGGACAGGATTCTCCACTCCCTGGCCTACACCCGCTACATAGACAAGACCCAGGTGTTCTATCTTATAGACAACGACCACCTGACCCACCGGGTGCTCCACGTCCAGCTTCTCAGCAAGATCGCGCGCACCATCGGCCGTTTTCTCGGGCTCAACGAGGACCTGATAGAGGCCATCTCCCTGGGCCACGACATAGGCCACCCGCCCTTTGGCCACGACGGTGAAAGGGCCCTCGCGGAGGTCTGCCAGGAGCACGGCATCGGGACCTTTCTCCACAACGCTCAGTCCGTGAGGTTCCTCGACCTTATCGAGCGCAACGGCCGGGGCTGGAACCTGAGCCTCCAGGTGCTCGACGGGATACTCTGCCACAACGGGGAGACCCACGACAGGTCCCTGAGTCCCCAGCGCGACAAGGACTTCGCCACCTACGACGAGGAGGTGGCAAGGGCCTTCAAGGAGGGGTTCAGGGACTTCGTTCCCATGACTCTCGAGGGGTGCGTGGTGCGGCTGGCGGACACCATCAGCTACATAGGCAGGGACATAGAGGACGCGATAAGGATCAACCTGATCCGGCGGGAGGATATCCCCGCGGGGTGCGTGGAGATCCTGGGCAACACCAACGGGTCCATTATCTACAACCTGGTGAAGGATGTTATCTCCAACAGCCTGGATAAGGACGAGGTGGGCTACACCGGGGAGGTCTCGGCCGCGCTCAGGGAGCTCAAGAGGTTCAACTACGAGAGGATATACTCGGATTCGCGGGTGAAGACCGAGACCCCCAAGATAGAGTTTTTGTACCGCAAGCTCTTCGAGACCTACCTCGACGACCTAAAGAGCTAGCGGCAGGGCTCGCCCATCTTCAACTTCCTCGAAGACAACGAGCCTGCCTACCTCGATCGGGCCTCGGACCACGAGAGGGTGAGGGACTTCATCGCGGGAATGACCGACGCATACTTCATGGCCCGGGCCGAGGAGGTGGTTATCCCCAAAAAGCTCCCCGGCAGGTTCGAATAGGCCCCTGGAGAAGCCACTTGGTTCAGCTCTTAAGCGGGCTTTTTTGCTCAACTATAACCCGGTTCACTCAAGCTGAAGATTCCGGGCTCCATAGAGACATCCGGCTTGACAGTTAGAACCCTTTTCTATCTAATGGCAAAACCGAAGAGAGGATGATCATGGCAGGGAAAAACACCTTAAAGCTATATGAGAAAGGAGTTTAGAGATATGACGCGAGGGGTAAGGTTGGCCGTCTTGGCAGTGTTGGTCACGGTGTTCGCTATTGGGTGCGCGGCCGGTCCGAAGGTGGAGCGCACCGCGGTTGAGGAGACCATTGACCTCTCCGGCCGGTGGAACGACTCCGACTCCAGGATAGTGGCGGAGGAGATGATCCAGGACTGTTTGCAGAGGCCCTGGCTTTCCAGGTTCATGTCCGCGCACAACGGCCGCCGTCCGACGATCATCGTGGGCACGGTGCTCAACCGCTCGGACGAGCACATAAACACCCAGGTCTTCACCAAGGACCTGGAGAGGGCGCTCCTAAACTCCGGCCTGGTGGACTTCGTGGCCTCCCGGGAGGAGAGGAGAGAGCTCAGGGATGAGCGGGTGGACCAGCAGAAGGGCTTTACCTCGGCTGAGACCGCCAGGCAGATGGGCCAGGAGATGGGCGCGAACTACATGCTCAAGGGCTCGCTCAACTCGGTGAGGGACCAGATAAGCGGCCAGTACGTGGTTCTCTACCAGGTGAACCTGGAGCTCCACAACCTGGACACCAACAGGAAGGCCTGGATAGGCCAGAAGAAGCTGAAGAAGGTGGTCTCCCGGAGCCGGTGGAAGATGTAGCCCGTGTCCTGGCCGTCAATCCTTTGTCGAGGGGGCTAAGTATTGAGATTCATTTCTAAAAGATGGTTATCTCTCGCTCTTGCGCTCGCACTCTTCATCCCGGTCGCGGCCTGTGCGCCCCAGCTTGCGCTCTATCCCCAGATAGACCAGATGGTCTCGGTGGGCAACTACGATTCCGCGGTGGTGTTCATCGAGAGGACCAGGGGTAAGTACGGAAGCCGGGACTACCTTATCTATCTGATGGACCTGGCCATCTTGAACCACTACTCGGGTAAATACGCCGAGTCCACCAAGCTGTTCACCGAGGCGGACAGGGTCTTTGAGGACAAATACACCGAGTCCATAACCAAGTACGGCGCCACCTTCCTGGTGAACGACCTCACCGCTGACTACCGCGGCGAGGACTTCGAGTCCGTCATGATCCCCATGTTCTCCGCGCTGAACTACGCGCGCATTGGTGAGCCCGCGGAGGCGCTGGTGGAGGCGAGA
>JARFUL010000291.1 GCA_029289015.1 Syntrophobacteria bacterium
GGGGGGATGGGCCGGCGCTCTGCGCGCCCCCCGGTTGAAGCTCCCCGCGCTCCACCTCTTGCCCATCCACCTGGGGATGGGTCTCCTGGCCCTGCCGCTCACCAGGCTCTTTTCCCGCGGCGAGCTGAGCAGCGCGGTCTACGTCCTCCTCGCGGCCCTGGCCGGGTTTTTGGGCGGCGCGTACTTCCCCGTGGCCTCAAAGGTGCTCGGGGACGAAAAGGCCGGCCCCCTCTACGCGGCGGACCTTGCGGGCGCGGCGGTGGGCTCCCTTCTGGTGGGGCTGGTCATCATACCGCTGGTGGGGATCTTCGGCGCGTGCAGGGGTATCTTCGTGCTCAACGTGTGGGCCGCGGCGGCCCTCTTCTTCCTCTTTGTCAGGCAGGCGCGGGCAAAGGCTACCTGAGCTCAAAGAGAAATTTCACCGCGCCGACCCTTCCCGCGACCTCCATCGGGGTGGCAGGCACCTCCTTTATGGAGTAGGTGGCCTCAAAGTTTCTCGCCGCGCGCAGGACCTTCAGGGGGTCCGGGCTCGCGCCGGACATGGCCATGCCCATCCTGAGAGACTTCAGCACCACGTCGAGCACGGTCCAGTCGAGCTGCACCGGAGAGCCGTTCAGCTTTGCATATGCATTTACATCCCCCTGCCAGAGCACCCTGTGGCTAAGAAGATCCTCAAAAACCATATCCTTAAAGATTACAGTGGCTTCCCAGTAGTCTCCCGCACCGCCGAAACCCTCAACCGTGCCCCTGCCGTAGGTGTTTATCTCCACAGAGGCCACCCTGCCGGAAATCCTCAGCCTTGCCGGGCCCCTTTGCCCGGCACCCCGTGGTTTGAGCCCAGCAACGCGGACCCCCTGGCGTTTGAGCTCCGAGACAAAGGCCAGCGCGGCCAGGGACGCGGCGTTGTCGTAGAGCGCGTCTTTTTGCTCCCTTTTGAGGCCGAATATCCAGGGCTGGCGGACCTGGAGCAGCCCCTCGTGGTGCCCGCCTCCGATCTCGGCTCCTGCGGTATCGAACAATCCAATTTCCACCCTCTTGCCCCTTATTACAGAGGGCAGGTCGCATAGCTCCGGCAGCCTCGGGGTCGGGGGGCTCTCCAGTCTCTTTCTGGCCATGCACCCTGCTAGAATCAGCCCGGACAGCACGAGAATGGCAAGTCTTTTTATGAGCATTTTAATCCAGTTATTACATATTGTTATAAACTATATATAATCTATTGCTTTAACAGTTCAATCACCTTTTTCGCGGCCCTGAAGGAGTACAAAATACCCACGTGGCTCGTGGGTCCAAGTGCTATGGTACTTATCGACGCGCCTTCCAGGACACTTGAACGCACGGGCAGGACCATGTTGTCAAAGGGGGTGTAGAGGGAGTAAAGCTCCACCCCCCCGGGAGGCGCGACCATCTCTTTCAGCTCTTTTATGAGCGCGCTCTCTGGCAAGAGCTCCCTCCCCGCGCGGGTGGGCGCGAACGCGGCCAGCTTGGAGCCCCGGTGGGGCGAGCCCAGGGTTACCACCCGGCGGACCCGTTCGCCCCCCGCTCCTGCCAGGTATCTCCTTATCACCAGCCCTCCCATGGAGTGGCCCACCAGGTCGAGCCTGGGGGCTCCGGTGGCCCCTATGACCTCGTCCACGATACGGGCCAGCCTCTCCGCCTGGTCCTTCACCGTGCCCCTGAAGGTATAGGCATAGGTGGGCCCCAGGCCGCTCCTCTTGAACAGCCATCTGTAGAAGAGCCAGCCGGTGCGGTTGTGGAGGTACCCGTGGACGAAGATAACGGGAATCCCCTTATATTTCGAGTCGTTGGCGCGCCACAGCCAGGGCACCAGGGTCGTGGGGAAAAGCATAGCTGCCAGGGCCATGGAAAGGGCCCCCTTGAGGACGCACAGGAGGAAGACCGGCCAGAACAGGAGGCCCAGGCCCGCTTTAAGGCCCGCGAGGTGGCCGTTTTGGGAAGACTCGTAGTAAAAGACGGAGTAGGACCAAAGGGCCGGGACGACAAAGGCCAGGATGAGAGCCCAAAGGAGCATAGATTACCAACCTCCCCTCTTTTTTGTATAATAAAGAAATTCTCAAAGAGGTAAAGCGATGAACGTCCCCCCGCTGAAATTCGGGTCCCTCGAGGAGGAGGGGTTCGACCTCATCACCATCCACCCCCGCTTCGGCCCGGGGAAGTTCAAGAGGCCCGCGAGGTGGGAGTTCGTGGCCGAGGCCCAGGACGCTGTAAAGAGAATTCCCGTGGTGGGAAACGGGGACGTGAAGAGGCCCCGGGACGCGCTCGAAATGATGGAAAAGACCGGGTGCCGGGGGGTGATGATCGGCAGGGACGCGGTCGCGAAACCCTGGCTCTTCAGGCTCGCGGCCGGGAAGCTGGGAAAGGGCTTTCCCGGAGAGATCCCGGACCCGCCCGACGTATTTTTCCGTTTTGTGGCGCTCGTGGAAGAGATGATGCCCGAGGAGAGGAGGCTCGGCAGGCTGAAGCAGTTCACCCACTACTTCGCGACGAACTACCGGTTCGGCCACCACCTGACCGCCAAGGTGCAGAGCTCCCCAACCTGGGACGACGCGCTAAAGGTTGCAGCAGGGTTCTTTGCAGAGGCCGGCCCTGGCGGGCTATTTGAGCAGGATTAGCGCGAGGGGCTCCCTTAGCTCTTTGGGTATCACCACGGAGCGGTAGAGCCGGGTCCCCCTTTTCACCCTTCCCACGAAGATGAGCCCCCTGGCCCTGAGCCTCCCCAGGATGGACTGGGGCGCGCGCTCGGCCCAGTAGAACCCGTCGTTCTCCTCGGTCCCGAAGAGCCTGGCCATCCCGGGGTATGAGGCCACCCCTCCCCGCTTCAGCGCGTGCCTCAGCGCGTCGAGCCCCCAGGGGGTGGCGGTCTTCACCACCGCCTCCAGGATCTCCTCGTCCTTCAGAAACCTGGCTATCTTGGATATGCGCTCCCTCTTGGTGGTGTCTCCCACGAGCCCCAGGCTGAGGTAGACCGCTTCCACCCACTGCGCGGGCAGCTTTCCAAGGGCCGCTGAAAGGCTGACCCTTTGGCTCAGCTCCTTGTTCTCCCAGGCCGCCTTCCACTGCCTCTCCAGGTGGGACGCGGCCTCGTCCACCGCGAGGTCGAAGAGCTCCCTGCTGAAGGGAGAACCCGCGGGCTTGGCAGCTTGGTGGTTGAAGTCCGGGTCATTGAACCTCTGGATTATCTTGTCCCTTTGGGGAATGGGGTCAATGATCTCGTGCATGAGCCCGAAGAAGGACGACTCCATGCTCTCCATTCCGCCCAGGAACCTCTCGAGCTCCTTCAGCCTCGAAGGAAGCCCGTCTTCGAGCTTCACCGCGGCCTCCTTGAGGGACGACTCCATCTCCAGAAGGACGCTCAGCTTCCCCGCGTCCAGGAGCGCGGGGTCCACGTCCGATTCCTCGAGCACCCTGATAAACCTGAAGAGCGAGTCCATCAGGATGACCAGCCTCTGCCTCAGCCTGTCGATCTTGTCCTCCATCCCCATCTTGACCACGAGCTTCTCCACCCCGAGGAGCCGGGCCAGCCTGTCGAAGTCGTAGGTTTCGTCCCCCCTCTCCCTGAGGTCCACCAGAAGGCCGGCCAGCCTGGGCCGCATGGACTTCTTGCGCGCGCAGGTAAGGGGCGAAAGCCCGCCCAGGGCCTGGTTGGGCTCGTGGATCCAGTGGTTCTCCAGGTATAGGGAGCGGG
>JARFUL010000292.1 GCA_029289015.1 Syntrophobacteria bacterium
CTTCGGTTTCTTAAAGAAATAGTACCGTGAATATGGCTTCTTTCAAGGGCCCGGGCCGTTGGTGAAGCCTCTTCCCTGTTGCCCGGCCCCGTATCTCTTCTGGAAACAGCCAGATGGGCCCTTAAGATTCACGCGGGGCCTTTTTCTTTCCTGGCCCTCCCATTTCCGACCGCAGGCTTCCGGGGCCTTCGTCGCGATAGACATCATGGGCTGATTGTATGCTAAAATTGCCTGGATTTTAGCTGACTTTCTAGAAGAAAAGCGGGCTTAAGATACATTGGTGATGGTTGCACCCAGCGTGTTCTACTTGGTCTAGGCCGGATTCTTCCATATGGGAAAGGCAAGAGACAACCCGGGTATCTCTGCGCTCAAGCGGCCCATCGCGCGCCGCGCGTTTCTCAAGCACTTTGTGCGCATCGCGCTGGCCCTGGGGCTTGTCAAGGGGTGGTGGAACCACCGCGAAATAGAGCCGGAGAGGGTCTCGCTCAGTCTCCCCTGGCTCCCCGAAAACTTCAACAACACCAGGATCGCGCTGCTGAGCGACTTCCACGTGGGGCTTTGGGTCAGGTCCGGGCTGGTCGAGCGTTCCGTAGACACGGCCATGAGCTTCAACCCCCACCTCATCTTCCTTCTCGGTGACTTCATAACCGGCGCGACCCTGTTCCTTTTCGGCAAGGTGGGCGGGTTCAAGGAGGAGTACCTCGAAGTTCTCAGGCACTCGATTTCGCCCCTCAGCGCGCGGCTGGGGGTCTTTGGGGTCCTGGGAAACCACGACTTCTGGTCCGGGCCCCGTGCGGTGAAAAGGATCGAAGGGGGGCTCAAGGCCAAAGGGGTCCACCTGTTGCGCAACAGCTCCGTGAGCATAGAAAGGGGAGGCCAGCGCCTCAATGTCGTGGGGGTGGACGACTACTGGGCCGACTCCTTCGACCTGAGGCTCGCGCTCTCCCGGATGGACCCCTCGGAGCCCAAGATACTCCTCTCCCACAACCCGGACGTGAACGAGAGGATATACCCCGAGATGAACATCAAGCTGGTGCTGTCGGGCCACACCCACGGCGGCCAGGTGGTGATTCCCGGGGTGGGCGCGCCCTATCTCCCCACCAAGTTCGGGGAGAAATACAGGGCCGGCCTGGCCAGCGACGGGGACCGGATCACCTATGTGACCAGGGGCGTAGGGGTGCTTGTCGCGCCCATCAGGATAAACTGCCCCCCAGAGGTCACCCTGATGACCCTCACCCGGTCCAGCACGTGATGGAAATTAAAGGGGCACGAGGGGCCGACTATCGTATAATCTCTCATCCGCCCCTCGCGAGGACATGAAAGAAGAACCGAGCACCAAGCTCCCGGCTGGTCCGGTGCTCAGCATACTGCGCCGGATCGGTATTGCGGTCTGCCTCATCGGGTCCAACATTGTCATGGTCTTATGGAGGCCGTTTTTCGCACTCGGCGCGGCCGCGGTCGCGGTGATCGTCATGAGTTTGATCAGGATCGCAAGGGGATGAGCCAAGCCGCGGGCAAGAGTTCGCGGGTCAAATGACTTTGGTCCAGAAAAAAGGAAGGTAGCAATGCCTGGGGAAAAGAGCGTACCCGAGATCTTAGAGGAGTTTTTGACCAGGGGAATCTACTGCCTGAAGTGCGGGTCAGAGAACGTGGAGACCGAGACCGAATGGGACTGGAACGAGAGGCAAAGGCTGTTTATCCGGGGGGTGGAATGCAATAATTGCGACTACGGGTTCTCTATTCTCTACGATATGGAGCTGGCCGGCATAGATTACGATCACATAATCGACGAAGACGTAAAGGAGATAATAAGGCAGAATTTCAAGGAGTATGAAGCGAGATACGAGATCGGCACCGACCATTACTGCATGAGCTGCAAGTCGTCGCGTCATCTCGAGGTTGTTGACTGGAAGTGGAATTACTACAAGGACACGGGAGACGGGTACATCTGCCTGAAATGCACCGGGTGCGATTTTGAGACCTGTTTTGCGTACAACCTGAAGATTTCGGGCATAGATACCGGCTTGAGGCATCCGGGCAGGTCAAAGGAGAGTTCTTAAAAACACCCGGGTGGCCGGGCAAACCCCGCCTTCTCAGCGGGACCGGCCCCGGGGCCCGGGGATTGTCTTTTCCCGAATCCGGGGCTATATTATCCTGAAAACGGGTCAGGCCCTAAGGGGCCGACCCAGGGCTTCGTTTCGTGCTCCCTATAGTAGAGGTGGTGGTATGGGTCAAGAGATGGAATGCATGTGCCTGGAATGCGGGACGTACGTTCATATCAGCATGGAGAGCACCTCTTTGGAAGAAGATATCGTTGCCCACCGGAAGGTGGTGGACAATTCCTTCTGCACTGAGTGCGGCGGCCCGCTGATGCTCATCGGCAAGGCCGGAGACGAGCCGCACTAGAGGCTTGAGTAGAGCGCGCGCAAAAGGTCCCGGATTCCGGGGCTAAAACATCCAGTTTGCCCGCTCGGCCATCCACTCCTCAAGGGTCTCCCCCAGCCAGTCCCCAAGGGATTCTGCCAGGTAAAACCTCGGCATGAGGAGGTCGTCGTCCCGAGAGACCACGCGCTCCTTGGCCGCGATCTCCGCAAGACGCGTATAGGGGTATACCCGGACCCCCGCGGTTATCTTCAGCGCGTCGATGTCGAGGGAGTCGGCAAACCGGAGGCTTTCGAGGACCGACTCCCTTGTCTCACCCGGCCCCCCCAGGAGCAAAAAGCCCATGGTGCCTATGCCGTGTCTCCTGAGGGTGCGGCAGTCCCGGCGCACCTCTTCGGGCCCGAACCTCTTGTTCATGGACCTGAGGATCCGCGAAGAGCCGG
>JARFUL010000293.1 GCA_029289015.1 Syntrophobacteria bacterium
GTATGTTGTACTTTTTGGCGAACTCCACGGACCGGATGTGAAGCACCTTGGCCCCCAGGGAGGCCATCTCCAGCATCTCGTCGTAGGATATCTTCTTGAGCTTGCGCGCGTTGGAGCAGATCCTGGGGTCAGCGGTGAACACGCCCGCAACGTCGGTGTATATCTCGCAAAAATCGGCCTCGATCGCGCTGGCCACCGCGACCGCGGTGGTGTCGGAGCCCCCCCGGCCCAGGGTGGTTATGTCGCCCGCGGGGTCCTGGCCCTGGAACCCGGCTATCACCGCTATGGTGTCCTTTCTCAGGTCGCAGCAGACCTTCTCCGCGTCGATCTCCGCTATCCTGGCTTTGCCGTGGTCCGGGTCGGTGAGGATGCGCACCTGGTGCGCGAGGTAGGAGCGGGCATTGCCCCCCATCTCCTTGATGGCCATGCTGAAGAGCGCGACGATCTTCTGCTCTCCCACCGCGAGGAGGACGTCCATCTCCCTGGGGTCGGGGGCCTTGGTGATCTGGTTTGCGAGAGAGATAAGCTCATCGGTCTCGCCGCCCATTGCAGAGAGCACCACCACCACGTTGTTGCCCTTCTTATGGGTCTCAAGGGCCCTCTTGGCCACCGCCTTGATCCTCTCAGGGGTCGCGACGGACGAGCCGCCGTATTTCTGAACAATCAGCGCCATTATGTATCTCCCCGGAAGCCTCCTATGATATCCTTCGCCTCGGCAAGCAGCCTCAGGCCGCTTTTGCCCAACCCTCTCATGGTGATGGTCCGCTCCCTCTCCCCCGCGAACTCGAAGTTTATTTCAAGCCTCTCGCCGGTCATATCGGAGCCGAGCCTCTCGGCCCATTCCACCACGGTCACCCCGTCTCCGAACAGCTGCTCCTCAAGCCCCAGCTCCACCGTCTCCCCCGGCCCCGATATCCTGAACAGGTCGTAGTGGTAGAGCGTAACGCGGCCCCGGTGGATGTTGAGGATGGTGAAAGTGGGACTCGTTACATACTCTTCCTCAGGCACCCCCAGCCCCAGGGCCAGCCCCTGGGTGAAGAGCGTCTTGCCGCCGCCCAGCTCTCCGGTGAGGGCCAAAAAGTCTCCGGCGCCCGCGCTGCGCCCGAGCATCTCCCCCAGCCGGAAGGTCTGGCCCGGGCTCCGGGAGAGGAAGGTGACGGCCTCGTCTCTCACCGCGAAGGTTGCGGCCGGCCGGGGATGAAGCTCGGGTCCCGCTCGAAGAGGCCCTGCTCGATGTCCCTGAGAATTCCGGGCACCTCCCGGGCCGCTTCGGTGGCCAGAAGGCCCCGCTCGCCGATCTTGGCCGCGGCCCTGTCCGCGGCCTCGGCATGGACAAACACGCTCAGCCTGGCCGCGACAAAGGGGTCCATCCCCTGGGCCAGCGCGCCCGCGGCCATTCCCGTGAGCACGTCCCCCATGCCGCCGGAGGCCATTCCGGGGTTTCCGGAAACGCAGACGGAGACCCCGCCTCCGGGCTCCGCGACCACGGTGCGCGCGCCCTTGAGCACCACGACTGTGGAGGTCTCCTCAGCCAGCCTTTGGGCCGCGGCCAGCCGGTCCTTCTGCACCTCTTTGGTCGAAACATCCAGGAGCCTCGCCATCTCCCCCGGGTGGGGGGTCACTATGACCGGCGCGCGCGCGTCCTTAAGCGGCGCAAGGTCCCGGGCCAACACGTTGAGCCCGTCCGCGTCCACCACCACGGGGCATCTCGCCTCGGCCAGGACCGCGCGCACAAGCGCGTGCGCGCCTTCACCTCTCCCGATTCCCGGCCCTATTGAGACCGCGTCCTTGCCCTCGATGAACGCGACGGCCTGGCTCGCGGCCTCCACCGCGAACTCCCCGGAGCCGTTGTCAGCCAGGGGAAAGGTCATGGGCTCGGTGAGCTTGGCCTCCAGAACGGGGTTGAGGCCCTCGGGCACCCCCACGGTCACCAGCCCCGCGCCCATCCTTGCCGCGCCCAAGCCGCACAGAGCGGCCGCGCCGCTGAATCCCAGCCCTCCCGCAACAACGGCCGCATGGCCGTAGGTGCCCTTGTGGGAGTCGGCCTTCCTGGGGGCCAGGGTGTCCAAAAAGTCGTGGTGCGTTATGATGTCCCTCAAGACTCCCTGGTCCAGAACGGCCCTTTTGGGGATTCCTATGTCCGCGACCTTGAGATCGCCCACGTAGTCCGCGCCGGGAAAGAGCACCTGGCCCACCTTGGGGAGCCCGAAGGTCACGGTGAGCCACGCACGAACGCAGGCCCCGAGCGGCCTTCCCGTGTCCGAGGAGAGCCCGGAGGGGATGTCTACAGAGAGGACCGGCTTGCCCAGGGAGTTTATGAGCTCCACCGCGTGCCTGTATATCCCGCCCACCTCGCGGTCGAGCCCGGTGCCCAGGAGCGCGTCCACCACGACCTGGGCCCAGAAGATCCACTCCCCGAAGCCCTTGAGCACCTCCTTGTCGGTGGTGTGGGTCACGTGCTGGCCCAGGTTCTCCAGGATCTCGAGGTTGGTGAGCGCGTCCCCCTGGAGCCCGGACCGCTCCTTGAGGCAGATCACCGCCACCTTTACGCCCCTCTCCATGAGATGCCGGGCGATAACGAAGCCGTCGCCGCCGTTGTTGCCGGACCCGGCCAGAATGGCCGCGGACCTGAGCCGGCCCCCCGGGAAGCGGGCCAGAAGCTCATTGGCAGCGATTCTCCCCGCGTTCTCCATGAGCACCACGCCCGGGACCCCCAGCTCATCTATGGCCCGGCGGTCTATCGCGGCCATCTCCCTCGCGGTGACCAGCTTCATCCGCACCCCCCGTCACTCACCGAGCTTGAGCCACCTCTTGGGCCCGGTGTCGGCCTTGTTCCCCCCGAAGCGCACTATGTTGACCATCTCCCTTACCGCGCGTTCGAACCCCACCAGGACCGAGCGCGCCACAATGGAGTGGCCGATGGAGAACTCCTCGATCCCCGTGAGGTCCAAAAGGCTGAAGATGTTGTGATAGTTGAGGCCGTGGCCCGCGTTCACCCGGAGCTTCAGCCGGTTAGAGAACTTCACCGCGTCCGCGATCCTGCCGAATTCCTCCCGTATCCTGGCCGGGGTGGTCGCGTCCGCGTAGGTGCCGGTGTGAATCTCCACGAAGTCCGCCTCGATAATGTGGGAGGCCTTCACCTGGTCGAGCTCCGGGTCTATGAAGAAGCTCACGAGGATGCCCGCCTCCTTCAGCATCTGGGTGAGTTTTCTCAGGTGGTCCTGGTTGAGCTGGACCTCCAGGCCGCCCTCGGTGGTGAGCTCCTCCCTCCTCTCGGGCACCAGGGTCACCATGTCGGGCTTCACCTCCAGCGCGATCTGGAGCATCTCCTGGGTCGCGGCCATCTCCAGGTTGAGCTTGGTGCGCACGATCTCCCTCAGTATCCTGAGATCCCTGTCCTGGATGTGCCTGCGGTCCTCCCTCAAATGGACGATTATGCCGTCTGCGCCGCCCAGCTCCGCGAGCACCGCCGCGGCCACGGGATCGGGCTCGCCGGCCTTTCTCGCCTCCCTCAGCGTGGCCACATGGTCCACGTTCACCAAAAGCTTGAACAAGGTTCACCCCTTTCGTGGGCTTGGTTGTTGCGGTTTTTGCCGCCGGGTCCTGGGAGAGTATCTGTTAAGGTAAGGCAAAAGAAAAGGGGCTGTCAAGAAGATAGGTCCATAAGACCATGAAAATGTAGGAAAAACAGGGGTGTTGGGGGTCTCGGCATTGCTTATCTGCTCGTGCTTATGTATCATCCTCCCCATCCTGGCCGCAAGGCCAGGATCAGAAGAGGCACACCTGACGGTGCGGTATCAGAAAAGAGCCTGCGGCTCTTTTGGCACCTTGCGGTGCGGCAATAGCGCGGCGGTAAAACCGCCGCCGAAAAAGCGGCGCGGTTGAGACCTGCTCCTGGTGGTATATAGGCCTCCCCATCCCGCGTCGTCAGACGCGGGATCAGAGAAGGGACACTGTCCCCTAGAAGTCCGCGTCGGTCTTATCCAGGCCCTTTGCCCGCCAGAGCGCCATCCGGGCCATGAGCATCAGGTTGAAGAGCGCGGGGATGAGGAGGAGGGTGAATATGGTGGAGAGCGCGAGCCCGCCCAGCACCACGCCGCCCAGCCCCCGGTAGAGCTCCGAGCCCGCGCCGGGGAAGATGACCAGGGGAAGCATGCCCAGGATCGAGGTGGTGGTGGACATGAAGATGGGCCTCATGCGGTTGCGCACCGCCTCCTCTATGGCAGAGCGCCGCTCCATGCCGTCGTACCGCATGTGGTTGAGGGACTGGTGCACGATGAGAATCGCGTTGTTCACCACCGTGCCCACCAGGATCACGAACCCGAGCATGGTGAGCACGTCGAGGGGCTGGTAGGTCAAAAGCAGGTTCACCAGGAAGAGCCCGAGGAACCCTCCGGCCGCGGCCAGGGGCACGGAGAACATGATCACCAGGGGATAGAGGAACGACGCGAAGAGGGACGACATGAGCAGGTAGGTGATGATGATTGCCAGTACGAAGTTGCCCTTGAGCGCTTCCCGGGTGAGGGTGAGGTCGTCAACCGTGCCCGCGAGCTTTATCTCGTAGAGGCGGCCCAGGCCGTCGCCGCCCTTGATGGGGCCCACCACCTTGGCCTCGATGAGGTCCATGGCCTCCTCGAGGGGCATGGTCCTGGGGGGCACCACCTGGATCGTGACGGCCCGGCGGTTTTCAATGTGGTTTATCTGCACCGGCCCGGATGTCCAAAGTATCTTGGCCAGGGAGTCCAGGGTCACGAGCTGGCCGGTGGGGGTGCGCACGGGGAGCTGGTCGAAGTCCTGGGTGTGGCCTATCCGCTCCTTGCTCCCCTTCAGAACGAGGTCTATGTCCTCGCCCTCGTACTTGTAGTCCGCTATGTCCCGGCCGTCGAGCATGACATCCACGATGATGCCCAAGTCCTCCGCGGTGAGCCCCATCCTCGCGGCCCGCACCCTGTCGGGGATTATCCGCACCTCCGGGTTTCCCAGGTCGAGGCTGGGGATGGGCCTGGCCTGGGCCTTGGGCATGTTGGTGAGCACGCTGAAGAAGACCCTCTGGCCGAGCTCCACCAGCTTTTGAAGCTCCGGTCCGGTGATCTCCACGTCAATGGTCCTGCCCCCGCCCACCGCTCTGGTGAAGAGGGAGCGCTGGCTGACCACGGGGATAAGCCCGGGGATCTTCCCGATCTCACGGTTAAAGAGGGGTATCAGGGCCTGCACCCGCTCCGGCTCCCTCGCGGTGATGCCGCTGAATATGAACTGGCCCCGGGCCACGAAGAACATGTTCTCAATCGCGGGAATCCCGCCCGGGCCGGTCTTGACATCCTTGGGCAGGTCCCAGTAGGGCTTGAGGCCGTTGGCCATGGTGAGCCCGATGTTGGTGAGCTCGTCCAGGTTGTATCCCGGCGGGGGCAGGACCAGCGCGATGACGAAGTTGCGGTTGCCCTCGGGGAGATACTCGGCCTTTGGGATCAATGACCAGGCCAGACCCAGGGCCCCCAGGGTAAGCGCGGCCACCACCGCGATGCTGAGCAGCGCGGAGCCGATCATATGGTATACGAAGCGCGCGGTGAGCTCCCTGAAGCCGTCGGCCGCTTTGTCTAATTTGGACAGGAGACGGGGCTTTTCGGAGACCCGGTTCTTATCCCTTGCCCTCAGGATCCTCGCGGCCATGGTGGGGATGACCCCTATGGAGACAAAGAGGGAGACCCCCACCGCGCAGGAGATGGCTATCGCGATGTCCTTGAAGAGCTGGCCCGCCTCCTCCGCGACGAAGACCACCGGGATGAAGACCGCCATGGTGGTCAGGGTGGAGCTCAGCACCGCGCCCCAGACCTCCTGGGTGCCCTCCAGCGCGGCCTTAAAGGGGGGTTTGCCCATTTCAATGTGGCGAAAGATGTTCTCCAAAACAACGATGGACGCGTCCAGCACCATGCCCACCGCGAAGGCCATTCCCGCGAGACTGATAACGTTTATGTTCCTCCCGAAGATGTTCATCAGGAGGAAGGTGCCCACCACGGAGATGGGGATGGCCAGGGAGATGATCAGGGTGGACCTTGTGGACCTTAAAAATATAAGCAGCACCGAGATCGCGAGGATAGAGCCCACGTAGAGGTTGTTCTTGACGAGCCTTATCGCGGAGTCTATGTACTCGGTCTCGTCGTAGACCTGAAGTATCTTCAGCCCGCGGTCCTTGAGGAGCCCGCGGTTCAGCTCCCGGATGGCCTCCTTGATCCCCCGCATCACGGTTATCACGTTGGCGCCGGTCTGCCTCTTCGCGTTGAACGCGATGGTGGGCTTATTCGTGTGGTAGACTGAGTACTCCGGGTTCTCGTAGCCCAGCTTCACCTGCGCGACGTCGCCCACGTAGACGGGGGAGGATTCCACGTACTTGACCACAACGTCCATCACGTCCCTGGGGGACCCGTATTCCCCCACGGTGCGCACGATGAACCTTCTCTTCCCCTCGTCGAAGTTCCCCGCGGAGATGTTCTCGTTCTCCTTCAAGATCGCGGTGGAGACCTCGGGTATGGTCACCTTTAAAGAGGCCATCCTCTCCAGGTCGAGGATGACCTGCATCTCCCGCTCCCATCCACCGTAGATCTCGGACTCCGCGACCCCGGGCACCCTCTCGATCCTGGGCTTTATGTAGTCCTCCACGAAGTCCCGGTGGACGTTGATGTTCTTCTTGTCCTTGCCGTCCGTGGTCTTGAGGATCATCCACGCGATGGCCTTGGCCCTGCCGCCGGAGGTGACGATTATGGGCTCCTCCACCCCCTCGGGGTAGTCCGGCACCGTGTTGAGCGTGTTGGCCACCTTGAGCCGGGCCGCGTCGATATTTTCACCGATGTGGAACTTGAGAGATATCTCGCCCACGGAGTCGCGGCTCTCGGACTTCATCTCCCAGAGCCCCTCCACGGACTTGAGCTTGTCCTCCTGCTCGTCTATGACCTCCCGCTCGATCTCCTGGGGGGACGCGCCGGGCCAGTAGGTCTTCACCGTGATCTCGGGCTTGTCCACGTCCGGGGTGAGCTGCACGGGGATCCTGAGGAGGGCCAGGATGCCGAACAGGGCCACGAGCATAACCGCGACCGCGACGGTTACCGGGTTTTTTATGGATGCTTCCGTAAACTTCATGGGAGAGTGCCGCTTATCTTGTCTTCAGGCTTTTTTAATATGGGCTCTGGCCCGCGGGTGTCCAAAAAAGCACCGCACCGGGACCTGCGAGGGGACGCGGCCCGGTTACCTCTTCCCGATGATGCGCACCGGCTGGCCGGGCCTGAGCCTCTCATTGCCGCGGACCACCACCTGGGCCCCCGCGGGGACCGGGCCCATCACCTCCACCAACTCCTTGAGGGTCCTCCCCATCTTCACCGGCACGGGCACCGCCTTGCCGCTCTTTATGATGTAGAGGAAATACGCGCCGCTCTGGGCCACGAGCGCGTCCTTGGGCACGAAGACGCCCGCCTTCTTCTGGGAGGTGGGCAGGGCCACCCGGACCAGCATTCCCGGAAGGAGCGCCATCCCCGGGTTGTCCATAACCAGGATGATGGGAAACGTCCTCGCGTCGGGGTCCCCCTCGGGGCTGATATAGTCCAAAACGCCCACGAAGGTCTTGCCCGGGAGCGCGTCCACCGTGACCTGGGCCCTCGCGCGCTTCTTCAGCACCACCACGTATCTCTCCGGCGCGTCGACCCGCACCTTGACCTTGTCGATCTCCAGCAGCCGGCAGATGCGCCCTCCGGGGTTCACCCACTGGCCCACCTCGGTGTATTCCTTGGCAACGTAGCCCACAAAGGGGCTCTTTACCTCGGTCTTGGAAAGCTGGTCCTGGAGCCTGGCCACCTCTTCCTCGAGGACCTGCACCTTGAACCCCTGGCTCTTGAACGCGTAGAGGTCGTCGGTGTAGCTCTTTTCAGGCACAGTCTCCTTTTTATAGAGGGACTCGGTGCGTTTCAGGTCCTTCTCCGCCTTCTCCAGGAGCGCGTTGGCCTCGCCGAGCTTGGCCCGCGCGGCCTTGAGCGCTATGAGGGTGGTCTTTTCGTCGAGCCTGGCCAGGAGCTCGCCCTTCTTGAAGAGCCGCCCCTCGTTCGCACGGAAAAGTTTCACCGCGCCCGAGCGTTGCGCGGCCACCTCGGAGACCCTGTAGGGGTAGACCGTGCCCACCAGGTTGACCACCCCGGCCGCGTTCCTGCTGACCGCTTTGGCCGTGACCACCGGGACCGCGGGCGGCCCCTTGGGCTGGGCCGCGGCCCACGAGGCAAGAGCCGGGGCCAGCAGAAGGGCCGCAACAAGAGCTTTTAGCTTCCATATCCCGCGCATGGAAAATATCTCCCGAGATTCTTGGATTGGGTGGTATTCGGCCGAATCCTCGCGGGGCTAGCGGAAATCCAGGTCTTCCTTCTGGATCAGGCCGTCTTTAAGGAGGGCCTCCTCGAGATCTCCGATAGCCTTTTTAAGTTCCGGATAGAGGGAGACCGCGATGGAGATACCCTTTTTGGTGGGGTTGCGGTCGTCCTCCTTCCGACCGAAGAAGCTGCGGATGTCAATAAGCTTATGACCCTTGAACTCCGACAGGGAGACCCGAATCTCCTCCATCGCGTTCTTGTTGAATTTCGATATCACCTTACTCATCTCGCTCCTCTCAACCACTGCTTTTGTGAAATCAATAGCGTAGAGATAGCAGGAATCCTTATTTTGTCAAGGCCGAACCTCCCCCGGCCCGCAAAATATTCACCGCCGCCCGTGCCTTAGAGCGCGCCGAACTGCCTGAGCACCCGGAAGGTCCGGGGCTCCTCCCCCAGGTGGTGGCGCACCAGCGCAACCATGAGCCCCAGGGCCTCTGCCCGGGCCTTGCGGGTGAACTTGAGCCTCCACAGCTTCTCGGGGTCCGAGGTCTCGGCCCCGGCCAGAAGCCTGGCCGTTCCGGGGGTGATCTCGAGCCCGGGCTTCCCGTGGTCCCGGCACACAACGCCCCCCGAGGACGGTGAAAAGAGAAGCTCCTGGCCGAGAAGGGAGTCCTTTTGGCAGGCAACGCACCTTGCGAGCTCCGGCCCCAGCCCCACAAGGGACAGCACGCGGAAGGTTAGCAGCACCGCGGCGCCGGACGGGTCCGGGTCGTCCCGGAACCTGTCCAGGCCGTGCACCACGAGCCTGAAGAGCCGGGGGTCCGGGTCCCTTGGCGCGGTGAACCGCTTCACCAGCTCCAGGACAAAGGAGGCCCACCCGGTGCGAACAGCGTCGGCCCGTATCTCCAGAAAGGGCTCCCTGAGGCTTGCATCCGTAAGCCGGGCCATGGTCTCAAGGGACTTTTCAAAGATGTTCGCCTCAATGAGGGAGAAGCTCTCCAGGGTGTTGGCGAACCTCTTTGTGGACCGCTTCGCGCCCTTGGCCACGCAGGAGATCCTCCCCAGCTTCTCCGTGAAGAGCTCCACGATCCTGTCGGACTCCCCGAAATCTCGGGCGGAAAGGACCACCGCGGGGCTTGAGTGGGCAGGCATATCAGAGGCTCACGAACTTGAGGAAAAAGGTGGCGATGGAGAGGTAGATCACTATGCCGGTTATGTCGTTGGCCGTGGTTACGAAGGGGCCCGACGCGAGCGCGGGGTCTATGCTGGCGCGGGAGAAGATCACCGGCACCAGGATTCCCATGAGGGTGGCCACCACTATGCAGACCGTCATGGCCGTGGCCACGAGAAGGCCCAGCGCGGGGTTGCCGTGCCACAGGCTCGCGGCTATTCCCACCACCAGGCCGCAGGCCGGGCCCATGAAGAGGCCCACCCGCACCTCCCTGAGGACCATCCAGAGGGTGGAGCGGTAGTCCAGGCGGCCGAGCGCAAGCATCCGGACCATGATGGTGGAGGACTGGATCCCCGCGTTTCCACCCATCGCGGTGATCACGGGCACAAAGGTGATAAGGGCCAGCGCGCTCTCCAGGGTGACCTTGAAGAGCCAGAGCAGATAGCCGGTAATCAGCCCGCCCGCCAGGTTCACCATAAGCCACGGCAGCCTGATCCCCGCGATCCTGAAGGGGCGGTCGGTGTAGAGGAGCTCGTTCTCGTGGGTTCCGCCCATCCTGAGGAGGTCCTCGGAGACCTCGTCCTCGATGACCTCCACGATGTCGTCTATGGTGATCCTGCCGATGAGCCGGCCGTCGGGGTCGATCACCGGCGCGGACACAAGATCGTAGCGCTGGAAGTGCCGGGCCACCTCTTCCCGGTCCATCTCCACCGGCACCGAGGGCACGTCGTTGTGCATGGCCCCGGTCACCGGGCTTTCCGGCGCGGTGCGGATAAGCTCGAAGAGGGTGAGGTAGCCCAGGTAGGTGTTCCGGTGGTCCACAACGAAGACTTTGGCCACGTTCTCGGGCGGCTGTTCCATCCCTCTTATGCGCGCGAGGATCTCGCCGCTGCTTTCGGTCTGGCGCGCGCTGACCATCTCGAGCTGCATTATCCCGCCCGCGGACTCCTCCGGGTAGGTGAGAAGCGCCCGGACCTCGCCGGAGGCCTCCAGGTCGAGCCTGCTGAGCACCTCCTGCGCGTCCAGGGGTGGAAGCTGGGCCACGATGTCCGTGGCCTCGTCGGAGTCCAGCTCCTCGATAATGGGCGCGAGCTGGTCCACCGAGAGGAGGTTCAGGAGGCGGGAGCGCTCCGGCTCCTCCAGCTCCATCAGGGTCTCGGACGCGTGCGCCGTGGGGAGAAGCCCGAAGACTTGGGCGCGCTCATCGTCGGTGAGCCCCTCGAGGAAGTCGGCCACGTCCGCCTCGTGGATCCCCGCGAGCAGGGTGGAGACCTCCTCCATCAGCCCCTGGGCCGTAAGGGACCTCAGCTCGGCCACCTTGGCTATTTTTTCCTCTTCCTTCAATCCGGACGCTCCTACGGGTATATCCTGTGGATGAGCCTGGGGAACGGGATGGTCTCTCTCACGTGCTTCACCCCGGCTATCCAGGCCACAACCCTTTCGATGCCCATGCCGAACCCCGCGTGGGGCACCGAGCCGTATCTCCTCAGATCGAGGTACCACTCAAAGGACTCCCTGGGGAGCTGGTGCTCCTCGATCCTCTCCGAGAGGGTCCCGTAGTCGTCCTCCCGGACCGAGCCGCCGATTATCTCGCCGTAGCCCTCGGGCGCCAGCATATCCAGGCACTGGGCCAGCCCGGGGTTTTCAGGGTCCCTCTTCATGTAGAAAGCCTTGATCTCAGCCGGGTAGTGGGTCACGATCACCGGCCTTTCGAACTGGCTCGAAAGCAGGGTCTCGTCCTCGCCCCCCAGGTCCTGGCCGAAGGCTATGGAGCTGCCCCTTTTCTGCAAAATTTCAATCGCGTCCGAGTAGGTGATCTTGGGGAAGGGCGGGGCAATGCCTTCCAGGCTAGCGGTCTCCCTCTCAAGGGTCTTGAGCTCTGTTGGCCTCCTTTTAAGGACCGCTTGCACCACGTGGCTTACGAGCTCCTCGGCCAACCGGGTGATGTGGTCTAGCCCCGCGAACGCGATCTCGGGCTCCAGCATCCAGAATTCGGTGAGGTGGCGCCTGGTCTTGGACTTCTCCGCGCGAAACGTGGGGCCGAGGGTGTAGACCTTCTTCAGGGCCATGGCCCCGGCCTCCGCGTAGAGCTGCCCCGACTGGGAGAGGTAGGCCTTCTGGTCGTAGAGGTAGTGGGCCTCGAAGAGGGAGGTGGTCCCCTCGCACGCGGCGGGGGTCAGGATGGGCGCGTCGAACCGGATGTAGCCGGCCTCGTGAAGGAACTCCTCCGCCGCGCGGATCACCTCCGCGCGAACCGTCAGGAGCGCGCTCTGCCTCAGGGACCGTATCCACAGGTGGCGGTTGTCCATGAGGAAGTCCGGGCCGTGCTCCTTGGCCGCGATGGGGTAGGGGTCCGCCAGGTGGACGAGCCTTACCTCCCTCACCTGGATCTCCGCGCCGCCCGGGGCCCTCTCGTCAAGGTTCACCAGGCCGGTGACCTCCAGGGAGGACTCCTTGGTCAGCCCCTTGAGCGCGTCCCGGGACGCGGGGTCGAGGTCCGGCAGAAACGCCACCGCCTGGATCGGCAGGGTGCCGTCCCGGATGAGGAGGAACTGCACCTTGCCGGACTTGCGGCGGTTGTAGAGCCACCCCTTGACCGTGACCACCTCTCCCGCGTGGCCCTTTATGTCTCTTATGGCTATCTCCATGGTCCGAAATTCGCGTGTCAGCCGTTTCTGGAGCCTGGCGGGGGAGGAGCGCGGAGCCCGGACCCGAATGGTTTGCCCGGGCTAGAGCATCTTCTTGATAAAGGCCTTGGCCTTGAGCTCCTCGTACCAGACTTCGAACCTCTTCTCCATCTCCTTATTCTTCAGGAGCCAGCGGATGTTCTCCTTCACATCCGCAAAGGACCTGCGCCCCACCACCTTCACCCCCACAAACTTCAGGATGTAGATCCCCTCGGGGGTCTGGATCGTGGGGCTGACCCCCCCGGGCCTCATGGCCGAGGTGGCCCTCTTTACCTCATCCCTGAGCTCCGAGACCTTAACCAGCCCCAGGTCGCCCCCTTTTTCCGCGGCCGGGCCGCGGGAGTATATCCTCGCGAGGCCGCCGAAGTCGTCTCCGGTCATGATCCGGTGCTGGATGTTCGCGGCAAGTTTCAGCGCGTCTTCGCGGGTGGGCAGGTAGGGGAGAAAAATCAGTTGAATGTGCCTGGCCACCTCACCGGCAAACTCATCTCTGTGGGCCTCGTAGTACTCCTTCACCTGCTTGTCTGCAATCACCGTCTTCCGCTTGAGGAGCCTCTCTATCAGGTAGTTCTTCTTGAGGTCTTGGCTGATCTTCTTGCGGAACTCCTCGTAGGTCATGCCCTTCTCTTTCAGGTAGTCCACGAGTTCCTCGTCGGAGAACATGTTGTTATCCTTTATGCGCTCGATCTCAGCGTCCACGGACTTGCGGGGCACCATGATATGGTAACGCTTCACCTCCTGCTCGGTCAGCTTGTCCAAAATGATGATGTTGAGCACCTCTTCGTTGACCTTGGGCCGTATGTCTGCGGGCACCTGCTCCTCGGTCATACCCCTCTCGGCCAGGAAGGTTTTTTTCCTCTCGTCAAGCTCATAGAGGGTTATAACGTCGTCGTTGACAATGGCCACTATCCGGTCCACCACTTTGCCGGCCGAGGTACCCCCAAAAAGATTGAACATCGCGGCCGCGAGGATGGCGATGATGAGCCTCTTGGTATTTTTCATAGCAATCACACCTGTTTATTCTCAGTCGGGGTGAGATTTATCAGATTCTTTGAGACTAAGCAATACCTTTTTGGCCTCTTCAATTCTGCTCTGGGGTGATAAATCCTTGATATTGCAGAGAAGTTTTCCCTCCGGGGTGAGGCGAAACCTTCTCGGCTCCCCGGCCACCATCCCGGCCAGCCCCCCCGGGTCCACCCTGGGGCTCGGCCCGAAGGTGAACACGACCCTCCCCTTGGCGTACTCCGCCTTGACTATGCCGATCTCGGCCATGTCCATCTTCAGGCGGGCTATTTCCAAGAGTCTTGCCGCGGGCTCGGGAACGCGGCCGTAGCGGTCCTTGAGCTCCCCGGCCACCTCTTTCAGCCCGTCCGGGTCCTTGGCCAGCGCGAGCCTCTTGTAGGCCAGGAGCCTCAGCCCCCGGTCGGGAAGGTAGGACTCCGGCAG
>JARFUL010000294.1 GCA_029289015.1 Syntrophobacteria bacterium
CCGCGCTCATGGCCTCCATAGAGGGCAAGGTGGGGGAGCCCAGGCACAAGTATATCCACACCTCGGACATCGGGCTGTGGGAGAAGCCCTCCACCCTGAACAACGTGGAGACCTGGGTCAATGTCGCGCTCATCATCCAGAAGGGCGCGGACTGGTACAAGTCCATCGGGTCCGAGAACAACGCGGGCACCAAGATATACTCCCTGGGCGGCCGCATAAACCGCGCGGGCCTGGTGGAGGTGCCCCTGGGCATAACCATGCGGGAGCTCATCTTCGACATAGGGGGCGGCATTCCCGATGGCAAGGCCTTCAAGGCCGTGTCCACCGGCGGGCCCTCCGGCGGCTCCATTCCCGAGGACCTTCTCGACATCCCCGTGGACTTCGACGGGCTCAAGAGGGTGGGCGCGGAGATGGGCGCGGGCGGCATGATCGTCATGGACGAGACCGACTGCATGGTGGACGTGACGAGATATATTTTAGACTTTCTGGAGGACGAGTCCTGCGGCAAGTGCGTGCCCTGCAGGGAGGGGGTGCGGAGGATGCACCACATCCTCAAAGAGATATGCGCGGGCCGGGGAAAGGACCAGGACCTTAAGATTCTCGAAGACATGGCCGAGCCCGTAATAGAGGGGGCGCTCTGCGGCCTGGGCAAGGCCTCGCCGCGCCCGGTGCTCACCGCGATACGCTACTTCGCTCAAGAGTTTAAGGAGCATATAAAGAAGAAGAGGTGCCGCGCGGGGGTCTGTGCCGGGCTCTCCTCAAAATAGGCCTTGAAGCTTTCAGGGGCGAAAAAAATGACACATCACGAAGAGACGGTTAAGTTCTACATAGACGGCAGACAGATCGAGGCCCCCAGGGGGACGAAGCTCCTGGACGCGGCCAAGAGCAACGGTTTCTACGTCCCCACCCTGTGCCACCACGGGGAGGTCTCCCGCTACGGCTCGTGCAGGCTCTGCATGATGGAGGTCACCAAGGGCGCGCGCTCCCGGGTGGTGGCCTCGTGCGACTACGACGTGGCCGGGGGGATCACCGTGCTTACCGCGACGGACAAGGTGACAAAGATCAGGAAGCTGGTGCTCGAGCTTCTCTGGGCCAGGTGCCCCGAGGCCGAGGAGGTGGTGGCCCTGGCAAAGGAGTTCGGCGTCGCGGAGCCCAGGTTCCCCCTAGACGACGACAAGGGCAAGTGCATCCTGTGCGGGCTGTGCATCCGCGCGTGCAAGGAGGTGGTGGGCGCGAGCGCGCTGGGGTTCCACCACCGGGGCGGTAAGAGGTCCATGGGCACCCCCTACAAGCTCCCCTCGAGGTGCTGCATCGGGTGCGGCACCTGCGTCACCATATGCCCCACCGGGCAGATCGAGATGTTTGAGGAGAACGGCAAAAGGATAATCTGGGACACCGAGTTCGAGATGCAGGAGTGCGCGTCCTGCGGCAGGTACTTCGCGCCCAAGGCCCAGCTCGAATACCTGAGCAAGGTCACCAAGCTGCCAGTGGCCCACTTCTCCGTGTGCACGAGCTGCAAGTAGGGTCTTTCTGCAATCGGGATGACGGACGTGACGTGAGTCTTTATAATACCTGGTGAAATGATATGGTGCGGCTTGGGGCCGCATCGTTGTTTTCGGGCGGCGCCAAAGCGCTGTGCTGCGTTGTTGAGTGGCGGGGTGTAAAACCCCGCCCTACGTAAGAACAGGGGCAATGGTCATACCTTTCTAAAGCAACCACGGGGATAATCAACAACATAATACGGACCCGACATGGAACACGACATAGTCTTTCTCCATCCCCCCATAAGCTTCAAAAAGTTCCATAGGCCCCTATTCGGGGTCTTCGACGCGCAGACCGGCGCGACGGAACTCTTTTTGGCCATGCCCGTGGGGCTGGTGAACATGGCCCACCAGCTCCGAAAAGCGGGATACAAAACAAAGGTTATAAACGTGGCCGAGCTCTTCAAGCTCCAGCGCGACTCCTTCCACCTCGATGGGTTCCTCGAAACCCTGGGTTTTGAGGAATGCGGCAGGCTCAAGAGGGTGGGCCGAAAATTCGGCCGGGACTTCGACGTGGTGTATATGCAGAGGTTTCTTGACGGGTAGGCGGCCCGATCGTCGTCACCCGGATCAGACAACCTCCAGCATCCTCTCTATGGGCGCGCGCGCCCTCCTTGCCACCTCTTCGGGCACCTTGACCACGGGTTCGAGGTTGATGAGGCTATCCCTTATCTTCTCCACGGTTATCTTCTTCATGTTCACGCAGTAGAGCTTGGGGGACGCGAGAAAGAACCTCTTTTGGGGGTGGTCCTGGGCCATGCGGTCCATGAGCCCCCTCTCGGTGCCTATGATAAACTCATCGTGGTCCGATTCGGCCACGAACCTTGCCATGCCGGAGGTGGAGAACACGTGGTCCGCCAGGTCCAGGACCTCGGGCCTGCACTCCGGGTGCGCGATGAAGAGCGCGCCGGGGTACCAGGCCTTCACCTCCTTCACATGCTTGGAGGTGACGGAGTGGTGGACAATGCAGAACCCGTCCCAGTAGTGCACCCTCTTGTTGGTGTAGCGCGCGGTATATAGCGCCAGGTTCTTGTCCGGCAGCATGTATACCTCGCCCTGGTCCACGGTCTCCACCACCTTCACCGCGTTGGCGGAGGTGCAGCAGATGTCGCTTTCCGCCTTTACTTCAGCGGTGGTGTTCACGTAGGCCACGAACGCGGCGCGCGGGTGCTTTTCCCTCTCGGCCCTGACGTGCTGCGCGGTTATCATGTCCGCCATGGGGCACCCCGCGTTCGCGTCGGGAAGGAGCACCGTCTTTTCCGGGTTGAGGATGGACGCGGTCTCGGCCATGAAGTGGACCCCCGCGAAGACTATTACCTCCGCGTCGGTGCGGGACGCGGCCCGGGCCAGCTCCAGGGAGTCGCCCCTCAGGTCCGCTATGGCCTGGATGTCCAGGGTCTGGTAGTTGTGGGACAGCAAGATCGCGTTTCTCTCGCCCAAGAGACGCCTTATCTCTGTTGCAAGCTCTTCCATCAGCCGTAAAGTCCCTCTTGCCGGGTTATTCGCTGGTTTGCAGGCCCTCCAGGCATGCCGCGCTCCCTTTTGGGCCCGGGTGCGGAATTCCTAACATCAATTTCAGGGCTTTGCAAGGGTTTGGGGGTATTTCCCCTGGTTTTGGTAGAGAATGATATTCGAAGGCAGGGGCAAAGGAGACGCGCGCGGGCCGTTTAATGCGCGGGCCGTGTCACCGGGCTGTCCCGCGGTCAGCGGCAGCCATAAAGAGCAGGGGTCAGGGAAGCCTCTGGCGCTCCACGGTGAACCCCTCGGGCACCTCGAATTTGAACATGGAATCCGGGATAAACCCGTTCTCCGTGATCCGGGAGAAGGTGAGGGTGTTGGTGTTTCCCAGCCGGTCCACCGTGGTGACGGACCGGATAAAGAGCCCTCTTCTCAGGACCCTGAGGCTCATGCGCATAACCCCTGCCAGCCTCTCTTTGGGCACCAGTTCGAGGGTGAAGCTCTCCTTGCCCTCCTTGGCCACCTCCATGGAAAAGTGCCTGTCCAGCCTCTCCGAGCCGGCCAGGAACATCAGCGCGGTCTTGGAGGCCAGCGCGGACTGGGCCTTGTAGAGGTATATCCTCCTCTCCGCGGGGGACACGAGCCACGCGTCGGAGCCGTTGGACACGAAGGACTGGACCTCGGGCTCATCGTAGTCCCACCGCATCTTCCCGGGCTTCTTGATAAAGACCGTGCCCCTCGCGGTGGACGCGACCATCATGGCCTTGGACGCGGTCTTCTGGACGAAGGATGCCTTGATGGAGGAGGTCCTGAGGTACTTGTCCTGCACCTGCTCGATGAGTCCGCTGCTGGCAAGCGCGACGGACGCGAGAAGGAGCGCGGCCGCGACGAGCGCGGCCCTGGCAGCCGGTCTCATCACTCCCTGCCCCCCGGGCCCAGCACCTCCCGGGGCTTCACCCCGTCGGAGGGGCCCACTATCCCGTCGCGCTCCATGCGCTCGATCATCCGGGCCGCGCGGTTGTAGCCCACCCTGAGCCTTCTCTGCACCATGGAGATGGAGGCCTGGCCTATCTCGAGCACCAGCCTCACCGCGTCCTCGTACATCTCGTCCGGGGGCTCGTCCGCGTCCAGCTCCTCGTGGCGCCGGACGTCCAGGGTCAGCTCGTAGGCCGGGGCTCCCTGGTTCTTGAGGTGCTCCACCACCTTCCGTATCTCCGGCTCCGTGACCAGCGTGCCGTGGATCCGCACCAGCTTGGAGGTTCCCGGCGGGAGAAAGAGCATGTCTCCGGAGCCCAAGAGGGTCTCCGCGCCGGACGCGTCCAAAACGGTGCGGGAGTCTACCCTGGAGGAGACCTTGAAGGATATCCTCGCAGAAATGTTGGCCTTGATGATCCCCGTGATCACGTCCACCGACGGCCTCTGGGTGGCCACAACGAGGTGGATGCCCGCGGCCCGGGCCATCTGCGCGAGCCGGGTTATGTGCTCCTCCACCTCCCTCGAGGCCACTATCATGAGGTCGGAGAGCTCGTCCACCGCGACCACGATGTAGGGCAGGCGCGCGAGCTCCTCTTCCTCGAAAAGCTCCGCTTCCCGCGTCTTCTTTTTCTCTTTCGCGGCCTTGGCCAAGGTCGTGTTGTAGATGCCGATGTTCCTCGCGCCCACCCGGGCCAGGAGGGCGTAGCGGCGCTCCATCTCCCCCACCGCCCACCTGAGGGCACTGGTGGCCTTGGCCGGCTCCATCACCACGGGGTGCAGCAGGTGGGGAATGGATTCGTAGACGTTGAGCTCGATCCTCTTGGTGTCTATGAGGAGGAGCCTAAGGTCCTGGGGCGACGCGTTGTAGAGAAGGGACATGAGGATGGAGTTGATGCAGACCGACTTGCCGGTGCCCGTGGCCCCCGCGATGAGCAGGTGGGGCATCCTGGCCAGGTCGGTCACCACGGGCCTTCCCAGGGTGTCCTTGCCCAGCGCGACGGTGAGGAGCGACCTCGAGTCGCTGAACGCTTCGGACTGGAGCACCTCTCTCAGGACCACCATCTCCCGGTCCGTGTTGGGGATCTCTATGCCTATGACCCCCTTGCCGGGAATAGGGGCCACCACCCTGATCCCTGCCGCGCGGAGAGCCAGGGCCAGGTCGTCCTGGAGGGAGGCCACCCGGCTTATCTTCACCCCGGCCGCGGGCTCGAACTCGTACATGGTCACCACCGGCCCCGCGAGGACCTCCACCACCCGGCCTTCCACCCCGAAGTCGGCCAGCTTCTTGGTGAGGATGCGGGAGTTCATCTCCAGGTACTCAGGGTCCGGGGCGGTCGCGCCCAGGGGCAGGCTCAGGAACTCCACGGGGGGCGGAGTGAAGTCGCCCAGGGGCTCCATAAAGGAGAACGCGACCTGCTCAGGCTCGGGCTCGGGCAGGGAGACCACCGGCGCCTCGATGATTACCGGCGGCTCGGGCCGCGGCGCGGGCTCGGCCTCCTCCTTCTTTTTCGCCTTGCGCCTGCGTTCCCTGGTGCGGGTGTAGAGGGAGTGGATCCACCCCAGGCACCACTTAATGCCCCGGGCCGCGGCCTTGGCCAGGGAGGAGGGCCTCAGCCCGGTGGAGAACATGAAGAAGCAGACGAATAGCGTGCCGAAGATGACCGCGGTCCCAAGCTGGTTGAGATACTTCACCCCCACCAGGCGCATGGCCAGCCCCACCAGCCCGCCGGAGGGCTCCACCCACTCCCCGAAGGCCTGGTACCGGGGGATGATCATCTGGGCCAGCACCGAGGTGGTGAACACGCATCCCAGGTGCCCGGCCACCAACAGAAGGTAGGAGTTGGGCCTTCTGCCGGTCACA
>JARFUL010000295.1 GCA_029289015.1 Syntrophobacteria bacterium
CCGGCACCGCAGGAAGACCATCAGGAACGCGCTTCGCTCGGAGGCCCACCCGCTCCTCGGAGGGCCCCTTCTGGATGAGGCTCTCTCCGTCGCGGGGATCGACCCGGGGCTCAGGCCCGAAACCCTCAGCCCAGAGAGGTTCGCGGCCCTGGCCAACGGGTTTGTCCAACTTATGGGGAAGGGCTAGGCGGGGTTTTATTGGACATGCCCGGGGGAGAAAGTGTCCAATAAGCCTCTTTTACGACCTTATCTCTATCTTCTTTACCATCTCCTGGGTCTCGGGCAGGTACCAGATGTCCATGAACCTCTCCACCGACTCGTCGTCTAGGGGGAAGTACCTCTCGGCGATGCGGCCGTTCATGAGGAGCTTCAGCGCGGTGAACGCGGCCCGGGGCTTCGCGCCCAGCTCTACTGCTAAGGCCAGAGCCTCCTCCATGAGCTTCTCGGGCTCCACCAGCCGGTCCACCAGCCCCGCGGCCAGCGCGTCCTCGGGCATGTAGAAATTCCCGAGGTAAAGGACCTCCCTGGCCCTCAGGTAGCCCAGGTTCCTCCTCAGCACGGCCTCCATGCCCGTAAAGATGGACGCGCCGAAGTTTATCTCGTTGAGGCCCATCATCACCTTTCCCTTGGCCATTACGCGAAAGTCGCATGAAACCGCGAGCATGCACCCGCCCGCGACCGCGTGGCCGTTTATCGCGGCCACCAGGGGTTTGGGGAAGAGGAACATCTCCTGGTACACGCGGCAGAAGTCCCTCAGGAACGCGCCGAACCTCTCCCTCTCGAACTTCGCGCCCTCGGGCACGTCGAAGCCGAAGGAGAAGAAGCTCCCCCTTCCGGTAAGCACCACCGCGTCCACATCCTCGTCGCTCCCAAGGGAGGCGAAGGTCTCTATCAACTCCTTGAGGAACTGCTCGTTGAGCGCGTTGACCTTGCCCCTGGCAAGGGTCACAACAGCTATGCGATCTACCTTCTCAAGAGTGGCAAACTCCATGAACTATCCCCCCTGGACCATGTCCAAACCAGTTTTCGGCACGTTTATTTGTGCGCGATATGTTCAGGCCAGGTTCTCCCGGATAAAATCGATGGCCTCATCCGCACTTTGGACCCGGACCATGCCCTGAACCTCGAAGCTGCTCATGAGCGCGGCCACCGGCTTTCCCAGCTTGAGCGCCATCGCGGCCTCGCTCATGGTGCCCGCTCCCCCGCCCACCGCGACCAGGACCCGGCTCGCCTGCGCGATGAGCGCGTTGCGGGCTATTCCTATGTTGGTGGGCAGGGCCACCACGATGAACGGGTTGGCCTCCCGGTGGCTCGGCCCGGGCAAAAGCCCCACCGTGATACCGCCTTCCTCAAAGGCCCCCCTGGCCGCGGCCGCCATGACCCCTCCCCTGCCGCCGCACAGAAGCACCGCGCGCATGCGGGCTATGCCCCGGCCCACCTGGTGGGCCGCGTCCCAAAGCCGCTGGTCGGCCTCCCCTGCCCCGATCACCCCCACAACCGGTCTTTCGACGCTACTCATCCCACGCGTACTCCCCCACCAGGTCAACGAAGCGGCAGCCGCCGAGGTTGGTCTTGCGTATCCCCTCCTTTATCCGCTCCACCACTATGAGCTCCTGGCTGTAGCGGTCCCCCACGGGCACCACGAGCCTCCCGTCCATCTCGAGCTGGTCCACCAGGGGCTGGGGCACGTCCGGGGCCCCCGCGGTGGCTATTATCGCGTCGAAGGGCGCATACTCCTTCCACCCCTTGGAACCGTCCCCCACCTTGTAGAGCACGTTGAAATAGCCCAGCTCGTCCAGGATCTTGCGGGCCTTCTGGCTGAGCTCCCTGATCCTCTCTATGGAATAGACTTTGTCCGCCAGCTCTGCTAATATTGCAGTCTGGTAGCCGGAGCCGGTGCCTATCTCGAGGACCCTGTCATCCTCCTTCAGCATGAGGGCCTGGGTCATCAGCGCGACAATGTAGGGCTGGCTTATGGTCTGCTTTTGGCCGATGGGAAGGGGATGGTCGTTGTAGGCCTGGCTTATGAGCGCCTCTTCCACGAAGAGGTGGCGGGGCACCTTGCCCATGACCTCCAGGACCCGCTTGTCACTGATCCCGCGGGAGCTAAGCTGGGTCTCGACCATATTTTTTCGCGACTTCTCGTAATCCATGGGGGACAGAGAACTCTCCTGGGATTTTAGGGTAGGACTCGCCTTAAAGAATCTTCAATCCTTAGGGTGGTTTTTGTCAATGAAAAGTTTTTATGTGTCTGAAACTAATGGAAATCGCTGCAAAAGGCAAGCCCGCTTTCTATCCCTGGTCATCCTCGCGTTTCTCGTGGGCTGCGCGGGCCAGCTGGGAACCGAGAGCCCCCTCAAGAACGAGCCCCGGACCTGGAAATTCCGCCACCCCCCCAGTGTTATCCAGAAGGCCGCAACCCAGACCCTCGAGAAGAAGGGTTTCAAGATCAAGGTCAACGACGCGGACGCGGGGCTGATCGAGACCAAATATCTGCAGCTTAGGAATATCAGGGACCGGGTGATCCTCAGGCTTAAGAAGGCCGAGGTCGGCTTCACCGCGGTCACGTGCCACATCCTCAGGGAGAAGAAGTCGCTCCTGAGCTCCAACTGGGAGCCGGATGACAAGGTAGACTTCAGGTTCTACCGTGATCTGAAGTCGGACATCGAGTTTTTCATCTACCGCACAATCTACGACAAGTACTGACAACCCTTGCCCTTTCCGACGCAAGACCTTGCCATGCTGTCCATAAAAAACGTATCAAAGGTGTTCGGCGGCCTGGAGGCCATCGCGGTCGCGGTGGTGCTCGAGGCGCTTCTCCTCCTCAGGCCCCAGGGCATAGCAGGGGACCGGGCCAGCCTGATCCCCCCGAGGGAGTAGAGGAAAAGATCGAGTGACGGAGCAGAGATCCATATTCGAGAGGAAGGGCGCAAGGCCCCTCGCGGACCGCATGCGGCCCGGGGAGTTCTCCGAGTTCGTGGGCCAGGACCACCTTTTGGGCGAAGAGGGGATCCTCGGGAGGCT
>JARFUL010000296.1 GCA_029289015.1 Syntrophobacteria bacterium
GGCTGGCGGACTTGGGGCCCGGCGCGTCCAGCACCGCGGAGGTCGCGGGCTTTCCCGGCCGGATAGTGCGGCTCGGGCCGGGGGTGGCCAGGCTGGCCGGGCCCCAGTTCGGCGCGTCGGACCACATGGCCAGGGTGGTGATCACCGCGATGTCGCGCCACACCGAGCTCAGGTCCGCGATGAACGTCCGCTACTCGCCCGAGGCAATCGAGGCCGCAGAAGAGCTTGGCATGACCGCGGCCTCCTTCAGCCGGGAACACGAGCCCCGGGACCTGAAGGCCAGGGAGGGCTCCACCCTGTCGTGGGGGGTGGCCGGGGCGCTGGATTCTTCCCCCGCGCGGCCGGACCTGGTCTTCGACACGGGCGAGAAGGGCAAGGAGGCCATGATCCGGGTCCTGGGCGAAAGCCCCGGCGAGGTGGTAGAGAAGGTGCTGGCCTTGGCTCACAGGCTCTTTCCAGAGAGGCCCGGCTAGGGGCCGTATGCGCGGCCCATTAATGGCCTGGGAGGAGAGATAAGACTTGACAATCGGGCGGTACCATTCCATAAATATATGCCGTTCTTAAGTTTTTCTGTGCCGACTTAACCTGGAGTTGAAAGGAGCGGCCCGTGGCAAGGGTCCGTTTGAAATATATATGGGTATGGATTCTCACCGTCTTTTTTCTGGCGGTGCCAGCGAAGGGTGTTTCGGCCTCCGAGGGGGAGCCCAAGCACGAGATGACCATCCGGGACTGCCTTGATATCTCCTTTGAGAAGAACCTCGGGCTCAAGTCCGCGAAGGAAGAGGTCGCGGCCAGGGAGTACGAGCGCAGGGCCGCGGTGGCCGAGTTTCTCTTCAAAGGCACCACCAGCTACACCTACACCAGGCTCAACGAGCCGCCATCCATGCGTTTTCCCACCGCGCCGGGGGGAAGGATCGACACGGGGGACCAGAATGTCTATCAGTGGTCCACCACCGCTGTCCAGCCCATCTTCAAAGGGTTCGCCACCTACTCCAACTACCAGCTGTCCAAGCTGGGGCTCAACGTGGCTGAGGTGCGCAGGATCCAGGCCCGCATAGACCTGGCCTTCCAGGTGAAGGCCGCGTACCACGCGGTCTTGAATGCCGAAAAGCTGAAAGGGGTGGAGGAGCAGGCGGTGAAGACCCTCGAGGCCCACCTGGAGGTCGCGCAGAACTTCTATGAGGCCGGCATGTCCCCCAAGATAGACGTTTTGAACGCTGAGGTGGAGCTCGCGGACGCGCGCCAAGGGCTCATCACCGCGGAAAACAACCTCAGCGTGGCCCGCTCCCGTCTCAACAACCTCTTGAGGAGGGGCATGGACGACCCCATCGTGCTTTTGGACAGGCTTGAGATGATGCCCTACCGCGTATCCTACGAGGAGTGCGTGGCCACCGCGCTCACGAGGCGGCCGGAGCTCAAGGAGGGGGGGCTCAACATAGAGATCGCGCGAAGGACCATCACCCTGGCCTGCTCGGGGTTCTACCCCCACCTGAGTCTCCAGTCCACCTACACCAGGCAGGGGGACGACCCAGGTGTCAACGGCTCGGAATTCCTCGACCAGGAGGAGTGGTCCATGATGGTCAAGGCAGAGTGGAACTTCTGGGAGTGGGGAAGGAACTACTACGCGGTGCTCGCGGCCAAAAGGAGGCTCAAGGAGGCTGAGAACACCCTCGAGGAGATGAAGGACGCGGCCAGGCTGAGGGTCAAGGAGGCCTATCTCGGGCTCGAGGAGGCCGAGAAGAAGGTCAAGGTCGCGGAAAAGACCGTGGAGCAGGCGGTGGAGAACCTGAGGATGAGCGAGGAGAGGTACGCGCAGCACGTGGCCATCTCCACCGAGGTCCTGGACGCGCAGACCCTTTTGACCAAGGCGAGGACCAACTATTTCACTTCGCTCACCCAGCACAACGACGCGAAGGCGAGGCTCCTCAACTCCATGGGGCTTGAGGGCCTCTAGGACGAAATACCGCGATGATCCAGATGTACCACGTATACAAGTCCTACGGCGGCGAGGGCTACGCGCTCGCGGACATCACGCTCAAGGTGCAAAAGGGGGGGTTCGTCTTCCTCACCGGGCCCTCGGGCGCGGGAAAGACCACCCTCCTGAGGCTTTTGTTCCTCGCGGATACGCCGGACAGGGGCCAGATAATCATCTGCGGGATAAACGCGCTCCGGGTGAAGCCCAGGGACGCGCACGTGCTGAGAAGGAAGGTGGGGGTGGTGTTCCAGGACTTCAAGCTCCTGCCCGAAAGAACGGTCTTTGACAACGTAGCGCTCTCTTTGGAGGTGGTGGGGGTCTCCCGCTCGGACATCCGGCGGCGGGTGAGGAAGGTGCTCAGGCAGGTGGGGCTGAGGGGCAAGGAGCAATCCCTGTCCAAGAGGCTCTCGGGGGGCGAGCAGCAGAGGGTGGCCATAGCCAGGGCCATTGTAAACAACCCCCTGGTTCTCCTGGCGGACGAGCCCACGGGGAACCTTGACGCGGAGATAACCGAAGAGATCATGATGCTACTCAGGGATGTCAGCCTCAACGGCACCACCGTGATCATGGCGACCCACAACAGAGACCTGATCAGGCTGGTTCCCAACTCCAGGGTTGTCCAAATTAGAGAGGGCCGCCTTCT
>JARFUL010000297.1 GCA_029289015.1 Syntrophobacteria bacterium
CGAGAGGGAAACAATCTCCAGGTCGCCCCATATCCAGGTGTAAATAGACACGGGCAGGAAGACCACCACCACCTGAAGCACAATGGCCAGGGAGGGAACCACCAGCTTGAGACCGATTCTCGCGATCCAGCTCCAAGGGGAATGGACCATCTCGTGGATGATGGGGAAGGTGTAGTAGAAACTCACCAGCATCCCCAGGAACGTGAGCGCGATAAATAACTTTACAAAGGGCCCCATCTTCAGGGTTGCGCGGCACCAGCGGCACTCGAACTGGGCCAGGGGATTGATCTGCGCGAACTCGATGAGCGAGAAGACCTTTTTTCTACAGTTTGGACAGACCATGCCCTACCACCTGTTCAGCCCCCGGCAGACCCGGGGGTTTTTGGGCTACTCCTCTTTGGCTTCCCAGAAGCCCTCGAGCTTGCCCGCGCGCGTGCCTGATATCATCTCCTGGCACCTGGTGCACCGAACCTCTCGTGAGGGGAGTTCCGAAACCTTCAGGGCCTGAAATTCCGCGTTGGCCTTGATCAGCTCTTCGCGGGAAAGGCCCGCAAGGGGGCTCGGCCTCTTGAGGAGACCCGAAAGCTCTTCCAAGAGACGGGAGAGCTCCCTGTCCAGGTTCTCCTTCGCACTCATATCTCTGTCCGGTCCCGGAATCTCCCGCTCCTCCGATTTCGCGGCCATTGTCTCCTCCGTGGTTTGCAGATACTTTGCCCCGCGACCCGCCAAGGGATTGCAGCCGCGCGCGGTGTTTGCTCTGTTATTCCAGGGCCTCCACGAGCCGCTGAAAATCCTCCAATGATCCTTGGTCGAGGACCCCGGGTTTGTAGCGAAGCAGGCAGTAGGTTTGCACGACCTCGCTAAAATGCGCGGCCTCCTCTTCGGTAAACTGGCCCTTCAGGGCCCGGGCTGAAAATTCCATGGGGGTCTCGAAGGGGAGGCGGTTCCCGGCCCGCTTTGCGAACCCGGCCTCAAAACGGCTGTACAGGGTCCCGAGCTCCCTGACCCGGGGAGAGCCAGCCACAGCTTCGCGCGGGGTCCTGCGCCGGGCCCTCTCCTTCCGGGAAAGCCCCCTTGCCAGCAGCCCTCCCCTCACAAGGGCCACCAGCCTGTAGCCGAAGATCAGCGTGAGGGCCGCCGCGAGCAGTATGCCGAGCGCGGGGTGGTTTCCATACAGGCCCTTGAGAATCTCAAAGAAGGTCTTGTCCTGGGTTTCGAGCCGCCAGTCCTGCCACCTGTGGCCCACAAGATCGGCCCACTGGGCCAGAACCCTCCTCCACCTGGGCTCTAAAGGGTGCGTAAGCCCGGACGCGGGGGTGGGGTCCAGGGCCACCCATCCCCTCCCGCGGATATAGGCCTCCAGCCAGGAGTGCGCGTCCCTCTGGCGGACCACGTAATACCCGCCCGGGTCGTTATGCTCCTTGACAATGTAGCCGGTGACATACCTGGTGGGGATCCCCAGGTGCCGGAGCATGAGAGCCATTGACGACGCGAAGTACTCGCAGTGCCCGGCCCGCGAGCGCAAGAGGAAATGCTCCAGCGGGTTTCCCCTCAGCTCTTTTTGCTCCAGGGAGTAGGTAAACCGGGACCCCAGGAAGCTGTGCACCGCGCCTATCTTGGCCAGGAGCGTCTTTTTGTTCTTCACGATATCCCGGGTCAGGACCTTGAGCCTGGAGGAGAACTCCCGGGGCAGGCGGAGCACGGATTTCTCCTCCCCCTCGCCCATGGGCTCCGGCCGGACATCGGGCGTATAGGTGAGGGAGTATCTGTACCTCTCTATCTTCTCGGGAAAGACCGGCACCCTTCCGGGAAGGAGCTTCAGGTCCGGCTCACCCACCCAGACCCCCACCACCCCTTTGGGGGTTGCCAGAGCCCGGTTCTTGGGGGCCAGGCAGATAATATTCATCCGGAAGAGCTCGGCCCCTTCGGGCGCTTTGCGGAGCAGGTAGAAGAGACCGGGCGGTTTTGATGACGCATCCTCCGCGGGCTTGACGGCCCTCGGCTTCATCTTGGGGCTGAGCCACATCCCCTGGTGGTAAAATGTGAAGACCCCGTCTCTCAGGTAGCCGGGACTGTCCGTGAAGACCCTCATCACCACCTTCTTGGAGAGCTTCAGCCTGCCGATCTCGCCGATCGCGGTGCGCCGCTCCAGTACGGAGCCGGACGTTGAGCCCCTGAGATACGCTATGTATCTCTCCTCTATGGTTTTGTGGGCCCAGGGCAAAAAGAGCGCAATAGCCGCGGCCAAACACGCGGCCAGCACCGCGCCCCTGATGAAGAGACCGTTGAGGAGCACGGGGAGGTGGAGCTTCCCGTCCTCGGTTTCGCGGCTGAGCACATCCCAGAGCACAACGGCCGTGGCCGAAAGAGCGAGCAGTGCGAAGTGGAGCCTCCCGGAGCCCTGGCTCGCGGCCAGGAGCCATATCACGCTGAACACATAGAGGGGATTGTAAAAACCGCCCTGAATGGATCTGTCCCTGAACCTTCCCAGCCAGATCCTCAGGAAGATCGCCTTGAGGTCGTTTCTCGCGACGAACCCCTTTGGGATGAGCATCTTGAGGAGGAGCCACGCGCCGAAAAAGTAGGTGAGCCCGTCCAGGATCGCTTCCAATTCATCCTGCATCCCCAGGGGACGGCTCAAGACCTGGATCACGTATGCGAACAGGAATATGGAGGGGAGAAAGACCAGCCTCAGCTCGCCCTTGCGGTCCAAAGAGAGCCTGAAAGGAGAAAACTGCACGGCAACCACGATTAAGACCGCGAGGGCCGCGGGGAGGGGATGGCCCTTGATCAGGAGGCACCCGCCCAGGGAGACCAGGGCCAGCACAAGCTGGGGCATGTTGAGGGGCCGGCTCTTCACAGCATCCTGACCTCCTCCTCGAGGTTATGGACCGCGATGGGCCTGTACTCGGTCTCCGGGTTCAAAAAATCGGGGGGCGCGGGCTCGGATTCCGTGGAGTAGAGATGGAGCACCTTGATGGGCACCCCCAGGAGCTTGAGCCTCATCAAGAGGTCCTCGCGCCGGGGATCCATATCGATGAGCACCATCAAGATTGAACTGATCATGCCGAGCCTCTCCATGAGCAGGGGCTCGAAGTTCAGGAAAGGGGCCTCGCTGTTGGGCTCTATGGTGGCCAGAATCTCCAGGATGTTGTCCAGGTGGGCCAGGGACCGGCCTGCTGAGAAGTAGTATACCCTGGGGCCCGCGGCAAAGATGTCGACGATGAAGTCCTGGAGCGAGATATGGCTGGATATGGACGCGGTGAGGGATATGGCCGCCTCGAAGCGAAGGCTCTCCTCTTCGCTCGCCGGGTCAGTGACAAAGGTGTCCATGATCAGCGCGTGGCGCACGAAGTATTCTTCCTGGTACTCCTTTACAATGGGCTTTCCCGTGCGGGCCCACGAAGGCCAGTGGATCTTCTTGAGGGGGTCGCCCTCCTGGTATTCCCGGGTGCCGATAAACTCCACGGAGTCACCGGTGGACGAGGCCACCACAATGCCCCCGGAGTGGTACCTGCGGCCCGAGCTCATTGAGAGCTGGTGAATGGGGTAGACCTTGGGGTAGACCACCACCTTCCTGGGGTCCCTGAGGAAGACCGGCTTCCTGATGAGGCCGAAGGGAAGGAGCGAGAACCCGAAGACCCCTTCGTCGTAGAACGCCCCCCTTTGGGGAAACTTCACCGTATGGCTCAGCACGAGCCTCTCTTTGGGCTTCAGGCTCTTGACGTGGAGGGTGGTTTTGCCGTTTCCGGTCCCGCCGATGGCCTCGGGAATCTCCAGGAAGAGGTGGCCGAGGGGCCGTTTTTCAGCCGATTCGAGGGTTACCTGGTAGCTCGTCTCCTCCCCCGCGCCCACCCTTGAGGGAAGCCTCCGCTTTACGCTGAGGTCGGGCCTGAACCTCAGGGGGGATAGAAGCGACGCGATGAAGAGCCCGGTGGTTATGCTGAAGAGAATGTAAACGTGCCGCACCTGGGTATCGAGGCCGGCCAGCGCGGTCGCGACCCACAGCCAGAAGAGCGCCTTGCCCGGCCCGGTGAGCCCTGTCCGGTAATACCCGAGGATCGCGTAGGACCATCGCTTCAGAAAGAGCATTTTTTGGACAATCTTGGACACTTTTTACGCGGGCACCGGCACGGTGTTTACCAGCTCGTCTATGACGTCGGCCTTTGACACGCCCCCGAACTTGGCCTTGGTCTCCAAAACGATGCGGTGGGCCAAGATGGGTACAGCAAAGGTCTTGGCGTCATCGGGAAGCACGAAATCCCGGCCGTTTATGTAGCCTGCGGCCTGGGCCGCCCTGTAGAGGGACTGGGAGCCCCGGGGGCTCACGCCCATCTTGATCTTTTCGTGGGTGCGGGTCGCGGCCACCAGGTCCACGATATACCGGGCCACCTCCTGGGAGACCTCGACCCTTTTGACCTGCTCCTGCATGCCTGAGAGGTCCTCGGTGGTGAGCTTCGGTTCGAGGTCTTCCAGGGGATGCTTGATCTTCTGATCGAAGAGCATAGTGACCTCTTCGTGGGCCTGGGGATAGCCCAGGGAGAGCTGGAGCATGAACCGGTCGAGCTGGGCCTCGGGCAGCGGGTAGGTGCCATGATACTCAATGGGGTTCTGGGTCGCGATGACGAGGAACGGCCTGGGCAGGTCGTGGCGTTTTCCGTCCAGGGTCACCTGCTGCTCGCTCATGGCCTCCAGCAGGCTCGACTGGGTGCGGGGCGAGGCCCGGTTTATCTCGTCGGCCAGGAGGATATTGCCGAACACGGGACCCGGGCGAAAGTGGAAGCTCTTCTTCTCGGGGTTGAATATCGAGGTGCCCAAGATATCGCTGGGCAGAAGGTCCGGGGTGAACTGGACCCGCTTGAACGTGCCGGAGATGGTCTTTGCCAGCGCCTTGGCCATGGTGGTTTTGCCCACTCCGGGCACGTCTTCCAAGAGCACGTGGCCTCCGCTCAATATGGCCACAACCAGAAACCGGATGGCCTCGGGCTTACCGAGGATCACCCTGGAGAGGTTGCCCTCGATCTTTGCTATCAATTCCTCCATTTCAGCCTCTCTTCCCCTGGATAAGACCGGCAGCATTCAGGCATTTCAATTGAGATAATAGCATCCTGGGGCATGGGCTGCCAATCCTAGAGAACCCCTTTGACGGATGAGCC
>JARFUL010000298.1 GCA_029289015.1 Syntrophobacteria bacterium
GTGGCCAACACCATGGCCACCTTCCTGGACATAGTGGCCCGCGACCTAGGAGGCCCCCGCCTGAGCCTCGAGGACATAACCGCGTACTCCCTCAAGGAGTGCCTCCCCATCCCTGAACATATCGTGGACCTGGGCGTGGCCCTCGTGCAGGAGCGGGAACACACCCTGAGGACCCCACCCTTTCCCGGGGCCAAAGAGGTGCTGCTGCGCCTCGCGGCCGCGGGGCCCGTTCTGTTCGTCACCGCGAGGGAGGAGACCGGCCCGCTCCGGGAGTGGCTGACAAACCTCCTTCACGAGGCACCCGAGGGGAGCATCGAGGTAACGGCCGCGGGAAGCGCCAAGGCAAAGCCGCGGCTTCTTGGCGAGCTGGGGGTGAAATATTTTGTGGAGGACAGGCTCGACACCTGCTGCGCGCTCTTTGACGCGGGGATAGTGCCCATCGTGTTTGAGCAGCCCTGGAACCTCAGGCCCCACCCCTTCCCGCGGGTGGCCCACTGGAAGGATATCGCGCGGCTCCTCGACCTGGACTAGAAGAGGACAGACTCCCCGCTTCGCTCCTCCACCGCGTCCACCAGGGCCTCGTAGAGCCCCTTTACGCCCCGCATGGCCCGGCGGGCCGTCTCCTCGCCCGGGCCGGACTCCCTGGACTCGTAGATGAGCGCGGAGTAGAACGCGTTGGTCAGGGCCGCGGCTACCACCGGCGCGAGCACCGTGTTTGCCTCTATCTCCAGCTCGTCCACCATGTCCCGTATCGCGTCTATCATCTTAGCCTCCCGAATATTCAAAGACCCTTCAGTTCCCCTCAGCCGGCCACCAGGAAGTCCAGAGTCTCGCGCAGGCCGAACCTCTTCAGGATCTTCCTTATATCGCTTCTCGCGCCCCTTGTGGAGACCGCAGAGATGACGAACGCCCCCCTTTTGGAGCCGAGCACGTCGGGGCTGAACACGGGAAGGTCCAGCCGGGTCCGCCCCACCCTCTTGGGGTCTATGGTGATAAACCCGGAGACCTCCACGCCCCGCTCCATGAGCTCCTTGGCCAGCCTGCCCGCGTACCTGCGGCCCCACACGAGTATCTCCCTCGCGTCAAGCCCCCTCTCCTTGAGAAGGCTCGCGAGGTACGGCCCCTTGAGCCGCCAGAACTTTACGGTCCTGTAGCGGGGGCTGTTCCTGGAGAGCCTGCCCGCCCACTCCCGCCATAAAAGGAGAACCTCCGGCACCTTGGCCATTCTCCTTCCCGCGAGGAAGAGCCTGAGCCACAGGTCGTAGTCCTCGGGGCCGTCCAGGTCGCGGTAGCCCCCCAGTTCGGTGACGTGCCCCTTCTTGAACATCACGCTGGGGTGCGCGAAGGGGCTCTCCACGAAGATGTCCCGCGCGACATCTTCATGGGTCACGAGGGAGTTGAGCCACCTGAGGTAGCTTTTATAGCCGCGCTTGAGCGCAGACACCGGAAAAAGCTTTACCAGGCAGCCCGAGAGGGTGAGCTCCGGGTGGGACTCCATGAAGAGGAACTGGCGCTCGATGCGGGACGCGAGGGAGTAGTCGTCCGCGTCCATGCGGCAGACAAGGCCCGCGCGGCACACCTCGAGCCCCCTGTTGAGGGCCCTGGCAAGCCCCACCCTGCCCGACCTCACCAGCCTGAACCTCCTGTCCCGTTTCGCGAAGGACCGGGCGATGGACGGGGAGTCGTCCGTTGAGCCGTCGTCCACCATCACCACCTCGAAGTCCCTGAAGCTCTGGCGGGCCAGGCTCTTCAGCGCATAGCCCAGGTGCCGGCGGGCATCGTGGAACGGCAGCAGCACCGAGACAGCCGGCCCCTTCATTATTTCAAGCCCCCTCCCGTAAAGGCACTATTGATAGCCCCAAGTCCGTTAACTATAGTCTTTTAAGGATTATACCTGCATGAAATAATAAAACAATTTTATCGAGTTATATATTTAAGCCCCGAAAGACGCTTTTATTTTTTATGGCATAGAGGCTAACTACGCCCCGCATGAGTGTGCGCAAAAATATTTTCCCTGGCATGATTTTGATAGTCATCGGAATTGTTCTCATATTCCCTTCCCGGGTCTCTCCCTTTCCAAAGGACTCCAGGAGGCAGATCATAAAGGACGCTATGGTCTTCTGCCCGGGATATCTGCGGGAGTACCTGAAGCGTCATGAGAAGGAGATTTTAAAGGCCTCCCAATCCTTCGACGCGATGAAGCTCTTTCAGCTGGAGCGTTATGACATGGTGAAGTCCGGGGAGCTGGTGTTTTGCGCGCTGGTCGCGGAGCTAAACCGCGGCAACGCGGCGTGCCAAGCCACCGCGCGAAGATTCGGGCTTTTGGCCAACTTCTGGTGGACCGTGTGGGTGCTCGGGGGGTTCCAGCCGGGCAAGGACTCCACGGTCAAGGCCATCTCCCACAAGTAGCTTCCCCGGTTCAGGGCGCGGGCGCGTCTTCCTCTATGGGGACCATCCTGTAGCCCCCGTCGGGCTCCCTTTGCACCCTGACCCCGAACATCTTCACAACATCCACGAGAGGCCGGCTGAATATGAAGTCCATGTGGGACGGGTCTATCTCCAGCTTGTTCGAGAAGAAGGGCCTTACCGCGTGGTCGTACTGGAGAATGTCGAGGATCTCATCCAGCACCGCGCGGTCCTTCTCTCCCCCGAGCTGTTTGAAGAGCATATCCAGCCTGCCTATGGAGCAGCGGGCCTCGTGGGCCGCGACCATGTTTCCCAGAACCGACTCCTCGGGTATCAGGTGGCGTCTTCTCAGCCTCTCGGAGGCCAGGGCCGCGCCGAACCCTTCGGGGTTCCAGCATTCAAAGGCCCTGCACTGATGGGGGCGGTGGGAGTATACGAGACAGCTCTTGTCCTCGTCGGAGTAAAAGGTGCAAAACCCTGTATCGTCATCCTCGCGCACCTTGACCATCTCGTGTTCGAGGATAATCAGCTCCTCCTTTACGGGAGAGTACGCGAGCTCCCCTTTTCGCAGCGTGTAGACCCGGGAAAAAGGGATCACGCCCCCCTTTAAAAGGGGAAGGTCTTCCACGTGAAGGGTCGGGCTGAACCTCTGGCAGCACTCACCGCATCTCTTGCATTCGCTCACTCGATCACCCGCAATGTCGTCTTCGCCCTGATTGGCTGCCATAGACATATCTGAAGACAAAGAAAAAGCCAAGTAAGAGCAGATGAAAAATCAATGTTAGTCGTTATCATATAAAAAAATATTGTTTCTTCTTTGTATTAAAGAAGCAACAGGGGTCTAAAACAAGCCGGAGAGTTAGAACTATCCTGTGATGGTTTACATTATGAAAAAAATTAGACTACAAAGAATTATTTCCACTTTATTCAAAATAATCATTTTTTTATAGACATAGGTTAAAAAATGATGTAATAGGGATATAGAAATTTTGAAAAAGGAGGGGGCAATAATAATGAGTATTTCACTTGTAGAGGTGGTAAGCATGATCGTGGCAGCGCAGGCCACCCATACACGCCTATCACCTGATGAGGTAAGCGAGGCCATCCTTAAAACGTTTGATACTTTAAAGAAGATAAAGGCAATTGAAGAAGGTTCAGGGGAAGTTTCAGGCCCTATAGGTCAAGCCGCTACTGCGATTGCAAGCCCCATGAAGTCCATCAAGAAGAACAAGGTGATCTGCCTGGAGTGCAGCAAGGAGTTCCGCCAGCTGACCAACCGCCACCTTGCCCTTCACGACATGAACTCCAAGGAATACAAGAAGAAGTGGGGCATCCCCGCCAGGCAGTCCCTCGCGGCCAGATCCCTCACCGAAAAGAGGCGCGAGCTGGCCCTCAAGAGGGGGCTGGGGGAGAAGCTCCTGGCCGCCCGGAAAAAGGCTCAGCAAGCGAGGGCGAAAAAGAAAAAGAAATAGGTGCCCGCGGCTCAGGCGTCCAGTTGCTCTAAAAGCCTGTCCAAACTTGCCTCCAAAAGCGGATCGTCACTGGTCATGGCCAATGTCTCCAACTTGTAGCGGAGCATGGTCTTTTCCGCGTCGGTCCTTTCGGGATACATCTTTAAGAACACCGGCAGCACCCCGTCTACCAC
>JARFUL010000299.1 GCA_029289015.1 Syntrophobacteria bacterium
GGCAGGGCCAGTGGAGGACCTCGCCCCTGTCGAGCCGCTCGTAGGAGATGCCTGCGTAGGAGGGGGTGATGGACGATATCTCCCCCAGAATATCCCCGGGGGAGAAATAATCGAACCCTTTAGAGCCCATCTCCCGGGCGAGCTCCTTTATTATCAGCCAGTCCGGCTTCGAATCCCCCAGGGGCTCGATGGCCCTTCTCACCCTTTGCACCCTGCGGTCCGTTGCAGTGAAGGTCCCCTCCTTTTCCGCGAAGGAGCACGCGGGCAGCACCACGTGCGCGAGCTTCGCGGTCTCGGTCATGAAGATGTCCTGCACCACGAGGAAGTCGAGCGCGTTGAGCCCCTGTTCCACGTGGTTCGTGTCCGGGTCGGAGATCATGGGGTTTTCACCCACGATCATCATGCCCCTGATCTCCCTCTTTTGCGCGGCCCGGATCATCTCCACCACGGTGAGGCCGGGTTTCTCCGGCACCGCGAGCCCCCACATGGCGTTAAAGCGCGCCCTCACCTCGGGGTCTGTGACCTGCTGGTAGCCTGAAAGCACGTTGGGCAGCGCGCCCATGTCGCACGCGCCCTGGACGTTGTTCTGGCCCCTCAGCGGGTTCACCCCGGTGGATGGCCGGCCTACGTTGCCCGTGGCCATCGCGAGGTTGGCCACCGCCTTGACGTTGTCTGTCCCGGTCGCGTGCTGGGGTATCCCCATCGCGTAGAGGATCATCGCGTTCTGCGCGCGGCCGAACATGCGCGCGGCTTCCCTGAGGAGAGTTTCGCTCACGCCGGTGATCTCGCTTACCTTATTTGGGGGGTACTCCTTTACCTTCTCCCTGAGCTCCTCGAACCCCTCGGTGCTCTCCCGGACGAAGGATTCGTTGATCAGGCCCTCCTTTAGCAGCGCGTGGATGAGCCCGTTTAGGAGCGCGACATTGGTTCCGGGTCTTATCTGGAGGAAGAGGTCCGCGTATCCGGTGAGCGGTATCCTGCGGGGGTCTATGACGATGAGCCTGGCGCCCCGCTCTTTGGCCCTGATGATCTTCGAGGCCACCATCGGGTGCTGGCCCGTGGTGTTTGAGCCGGTCACCAGGATGCAGTCCGCGCCCTCGATCTCATCCGTGGAATTGGTCATGGCCCCACTTCCGAACGCGGCGGCAAGACCTGCCACCGTCGCGGAGTGTCAGAGCCGGGCGCAGTGGTCGATGTTGTTCGTTCCCAGGACCCCCCTGGCGAACTTCATGATGAGGTAGTTCTCCTCGTTGGTGCACTTCGCGCTGGAGAAGACCCCCAGCGCGTCCGGCCCGAACCACTCCCGTACCCGGAGGAGGCCGTTGGCCACCCTCTTCAGGGCCTCGGGCCAGCCCACCTCCACGAACGCGCCGTTCTCCCTGACAAGGGGCTTGGTGAGGCGCTCGGGGTTCTGGACGAACCGGTAGGAGTTGCGGCCCAGCACGCAGAGCATGCCCTCGGACACGGGGTGGGTCTTGCAGGGGACCACATCGGTGATTTGGCCCTCAAGAACCTGGAGGTAGAAGTTGCAGCCGGTGCCGCAGAAAGGACAGGTGGTAAGAACCATATCAAACTGCACAGTACGTCCTCCTCGAAGAGCCGTTGTGGCTCTCGACGAACGCCAATATTTCATCCTGAGCCTCTTTCTCGAGACCGGGAATCGCGTTGAAAACACTCTTGGGGGGCATGAATCGAATCATGTCCTGGACGGTCTTCAGGGGAATCTGGGCCGGGCAGGTCTTCTCGCATTCGCCGCATCCCACGCAGCTCTCCCATACCCGGTAGGCCCGCATCAAATGGAAGAGGGGGAAGCTCGGGGGCACCTCGCCGCCCGGCACCCATTTATTGAGGTCCGGCCCGTGGGAATCCCTCAGGTACACGGGGCAGATGTCCACGCATCCGTAGCACTTGATGCACTTGAGGAACTGGGTGCGCCAGAACTCCTCCCTGGCCTCCCGGTCCATGCCCAGGACCTTCTGGAGCAGGGTGGGGTTCTCTATGGGCCGGCCCGATTCGAGCTCTAAAAACCTCTCCTTGACCACGTTGGTCATTCCCTGGGTCTCACGGTTCTCCTTAATGCACGCGGCGACGCACTCCCCGCACTGGATGCACCCGTCCGAGTCGATGCGGACGCGGTCCACCCACAGCTCTCCGTGGGCCTCCTTGGGCGGGTTCTCGTCATCCAGGGTGATGGTCCCGCACTCCCCGCAGCCGGTGCACTTCTGGAGGTCCACGTATCTCGGCTTTCTCAGGACCTTTACCCTGTAGTTGCCCACGAACCCGGAGACCTCCTGGACCTCGGAGTAGCTCATGAGCTCTATGTTCGGGTCCTGGGCCACGGAGACCATCTTCGGGGTTCCGATGCACGCGGCGCAGTCGAGGGTGGGGAAGGTCTTGTCGAACTGGAGCATGTGGCCGCCTATGGTGGGCAGCCTCTCCACCAGGTAGGCCCTGTGGCCGGACTTGCCGATGTCCAGCGCGGCCTGCATGCCCGCGATGCCGCCGCCCACCACCAATACGTCGGGATGCACCGCGACCTCCCGGGTCGCGAGGGACTGGTGGTGGTTGACCCTTTTGATGGCCCCCGCGACAAGGGTCTTGGCCTTCTGGGTGGCCTCGTTCTCGTTGTCGGTCACCCAGGAGACCTGCTCGCGCACGGAGGCCATCTGGAAGAAGTAGGGATTCAGGGAGGCCCGCTGGCACGCGCGCTGAAAGGTCTTCTCGTGGAGTCTCGGGGAGCAGGAGGCCACCACGACCCTGCTCAGGCCCAGCTCCTTGATGTCCCTCTCGATCATCTCTTGGCCCGGGTCGGAGCACATGAACTTGTAGTCCCGCGCGACCTCGACATTCTCGAGCCCCCTGGTAAACTCCGCGACCTCTTCCACGTTGACCTTGCCCGCTATGTTGATCCCGCAGTGGCAGATGTAAAACCCGATCTTTTTGGACATGGTTAGCTACCTCTGGTGCTTGCCTGTAGATGGTTGTTCAGATTCACCTCACTGCAGCCCGGCATACCCCTTGGTTTCGGCTCGATTCGCCAGGATATTCTCTATGGTTTCAAGGATCTCTTGTGATTCCGGCGGCTTTTCCAGGTAGGCGTCGGACTCTATTATGGGTTCGAGCATCCTCACGGAGTGCAGGAAGCTCTTTTTCGCGATCGCGGAAAGGATTATTACCGGGATATCCTTCAGCTCCTCGTCCATCTTGAGGTGCTGGTACATCTTGATGCCGCTCTCCTTGGGCATCATCACGTCGAGGATGATGAGGGAAGGCTTGACCTTTTTCGCCTTCTTGAGCCCCTCTGATCCGTCGTTCGCCATCACGGGGCTGTAGCCGTGGGTCTTGAGCAGGGTGGAGACAAAGGTCCTCATGTCCAATTCGTCATCCACCACCAAGATCTTGGGCTTAGTCATGCGGGGGCCTCTGTATCGTCAAGGTCCAATCGAGGATCATCCGCTCCCGCGGCTCCCCCGGTTATACGCGGGGAACTCTTCTGGCACGATAGCCGCGGGGGCTTTCAATGCTCGATCCTCTCTACCTTTCCCCTTGGCGCGAAGGCAGCGTTCTTTATGCGCTTGCGTTGCTGCTTGAGCTTACCATAGGTCCAGGTTATCTGTTGCATTGCTATGGCATTTTTCGTGCCACTTTGGGCCGGAAAGCCAAAAATGTAGTTAATTTAACCGTTTAGGTGAAAAGGGACCCACGGCGGACCCCTGGTGGGAGCAGGCTGTGTCGCGCCGCCGCGACACAACGGTGGGGGCCCGATAGGGCTACATTGGCCAGTTGGTGGGCTATCCCGGGGATTTTGCAGATGCTACAAAATGTTGCACCAGTGCAACACGGATGCAACAAATGTAGTGGAGGGAATCAGGAGAGCCCGTATTTCTTCATCTTTCTCCACAGGGTGGCGCGATGCATGTTCAGCTCTTTCGCGGCCTTGCCCCGGTTCCATTTGTGCCGCTTCAGCGCTTCCATTATGATGTGCCGCTCATCGCCCAGCCTGCCTGCGGGGAGGGTCTCCACGGTCTCTTCCCGCGCTTCCTCGGCAAAGAGCCGCTCCTTGAGGTACAAGGGCAGGTGTCTCAGGTCTATATCGTCCTCTTGGCAGATGATCAGCGCGTGCTCTAAGATGTTTTCCAGCTCCCTTATGTTGCCCGGGTAGTCGTGGTTGAGGAGCACCTCCATGGCCTCCTTGGTTATCACGGTGCTCGTGGTCTCCTTGAGCGCGCTGAGCCGGTTCACGATGTGGCTTATGAGCTGGGGAATGTCCCCCTTTCTCTCCCTGAGCAGCGGCAGCTCGAGCCGGATGACGTTGAGCCGGTAGAAGAGGTCTTCCCTGAACCGTTTTTCCGCGACGAGCCTCTCCAGCCCCTGGTTGGTAGCGGCGATGATGCGGACATCGACCCTGGTGGTCTTTCGGCTGCCCAGGGGGTAGAACTCCTTGTCCTCGAGCACCCTAAGAAGCTTGGCCTGGAGCGAAAGGGGCAGGTCTCCTATCTCATCGAGGAATATGGTGCCCCCTTCCGCGTCCTGGAACCTTCCGGGCTTGTCCCTGTCGGCCCCGGTGAACGCGCCCCTGATGTAGCCGAACATCTCCGATTCCAGGAGATTGTCGGGCAGCGCGGCGCAGTTTACCTTGACAAAGGGTTTTTTCGCGCGCCTGCTCACGTTGTGGATCACCTTCGCAATGAGATCCTTGCCGGTCCCCGTGGCCCCCTCGATGAGCACCGTGGCCTCACTCGCGGCCACAACGGGTATCATCTCGAAGAGCTTCTGCATCTTCGGGTCCCTGCCGATCATGTCGGCAAAGGTGAAGCGGTCCTGGAGCTCCCGGCTCATTCGTAAGATCACGGAGAGGTCCTGGAAGGTGACCAGCCCGCCCACGGTGCGCGCCCTTTCGTTCTTCAGGGCCATGTACTTCGCCCTGATGGGTATTTTGCGCTTGTCCTTGGTTGTCATCAGCCCCTTGGATGATCGGGGCCTCTCGTCCTTCATGGACTCCTTGAGAAGCGCCACGTCGGAGGATTCTTCCCCCCCGAAGAGCATGGAGAACGTCTTTCCCAGGACCTCCTTGCGGTCAAAGCCGGTTATGGCTTCCGCGAGGGTGCTGAAGAAGGTGATATGGCCGCTCAGGTTGACGGTAAAGACACCGACCTCCAGGTTGTCCAATATCATCTTCATCCTTCGTTCATCATAGATGATCCTGTTGAACATCTCCTCGAACACGGAGTGGTCCTGGAAGATCTCGATACAGCCCAGGAGGTCGCGGTTGGCCCCGTAGAGGGGCGCCACGATTTTGGTGATGAGGCGCCTTACGTTTTGGGAATCGGTGATCTCGACATCGAAGCTCAAAAAGCCCTGCTCTTCCTCAACGGCATTGTGGTATTTGCAGTCTCCGTAACATAGGTCGTTGAGAAAGACATCGAAACAGTACTGTCCTACGACATCTTCCTTTTTATATCCCGTTATTATTTCGGCAGCTCTATTGAAAGAGGTAATCTTGCGCTCGGAGTCAACCGTGAAGACACCTATGTGAAGGTCGTCCAAGATGAGGTCGAGCTGCTTGTAATAGAGAAGGCTCTCTTCAATCATGTTATTCATGCCCATGAT
>JARFUL010000300.1 GCA_029289015.1 Syntrophobacteria bacterium
CACGTGCTTTTCCAGCTCCTGGGCCGGGTTGGGCGCGAGCACCTTCCTGGCCATGTTGACCGCGGTGTTGAACTCCACCTCAGCGCCTGTGGGAGCACCCCGCGAAGAGTCCAGGTACTTTTTGCCCTTCAGGACATACCCTCCGTAGCCCAGGGCAATGATCATCGCGGCCACAATGATCTTTTCCCGCTTCTCCATTTAGGCGCGCCCCTTTTTCCGGCTCACGGCAAGCTTCATGGTCAACTCCATCTTCAGGGTCTCCTGGTCGCGCCTCACCTGCATATTGTCCAACGACTTGAAGAAGGGGAGCTTGGCGCAGTCAACGAGGAAGGACTGCATATCCGCCAGCCTTCCCCCCAGAGTAAGATGCACGGTGAGCACGAATTCGTCCTTCTGGGGAGAGGTGAAGTCGAGCTTCTTGAGGTCCGGTTTGATCTGCTCCGCGTTGAGTTTGTTCTTCAGCGCGAGCCCCCGGAACCTCTCCGTGACCCCGCCCACCTGGGCCGCGGGGATCGGTTTGTTCTGGATGAAGTCGGAAAGGTCCTTGTCGCTCTGGTCCAGGCTCAGGGAGAGCGCCTTGGAGTAGGGCCCGAGCTTCTCCATCAGCTCGGCATGGGAGATCTTGCTGTCCAGGTCAAGCCCCTTCCTGATCGAAGGCATTATGACCATCACGACAACCGCGGCCACCGCCAGGGCTCCTATAAGTACCGAGATTATTTTGCCTTTGTGCTGCATATCCTTGAATGCCGGCCTCCTGTCTTAGAGCATAGGACCGGCCGCCTATATGTGAACCACCTTCGCCTTTATGGAGAAGAACAGGGCCTCTTTGCCGCTATACGGCTCCTGCTTCTTGCTGTCCACCCGGGGCTCCGTGACCACGGGGGATTCGGCGAGCTTCAGCATCCAGCCGGCGAGCACCGCCTCGTGTTCCCGGGGGTCGCCGTCCACCATCCCCTTGAGGGTCAGGGTGCCGCTTATCTTCTCCTGTTTCTGCTTTGCGGACTTCTTGGCCGCGTCCTTCGGCTCCTGGGCCTTCTCAAAGATCAGGGAATCCAGATGCACATTGTTCTGGGAGAGCCGGGAGATCTCCTTGAGGATCGCCGCGGGCAGGAGCTTCCTGGCCTTCTGGGTCTTCGCGACCTTGAGCGTGGCCAGCCTGGCCGCGGTCTGCATGAGAACATGGCGGTCCATCAGGTTGCCGTAGCGCCTGAGGCTCTGGTTCAGGGCATAGAGCCGGTCCTCTTTTTTGGAGATCGCGTACTTCTGGTACATGAAGGTCGCGCCCAGGGCCATGATGACCAGCGCGGCCGCGAAAAATCCGTACCGGGCAAAGGAGCTCTTTTTCTCGGCAACCTCCCTCTCTCTGTACGTCTCCATGAGGTTCGGGGTCTTCTCCGGGTCGGAGAGGGCCAGGCCCAGGGCCGCGGAGAGCCTGAGCTGGGCGTCCTCGCTGTCCGGGGGCAGGGCCACCGACTGGTACGCGCGCCGGGCTGCCAGGGGATTGAGGAGGCCGCATTTGAGCGCGAGCTGCTCCTCGAAGTAGTTAATGATCCGCCAGTACCTCCCCGGGCCCCCGGTGACGAGCAGGGTGGCCACCCGGGTGGAGCCCACCTGGTGGCCGTAGCCCTCGAAGGTGCGCTCGAGCTGCCTAACGATACGATCGAGCGCGGGGAGCATCATCTGAAAGATTTCCTCTTCCCCGTAGGGGATCAGCGGGAGCACGGTGCCCGGCTCCTCGCTCTCGAGGTTGGTCAGGATATTCCGCGCGTCCTCGTAGCTCAGGGTGTCGCCCCTTTCGGCCGCGCTCTCCACCAGCGCGCCCACCAGGGAGTGGGACCCGGACCTGATCCACCTGGTAAGATGAAGCTCGTTGTGGCGGAAGATG
>JARFUL010000301.1 GCA_029289015.1 Syntrophobacteria bacterium
CTCAGGTGCAGCCACAGCTTGAAGCGCTGGTACCCGGAAAGCTCCCTGTCCAGGGCCTCCGACGTGAGCCTCGAGGCCTCTTGGCAAGATATCATCACTTTAATTTCTCTCCTTAACCGGAGGCCCGAACCAGGTCCGCTCCGGGGCCAGCCCCTTGAAGGAGTCCTGTCCCTTCAGCGCGGCCAGGAAGGTCTCCTGCACCGCCTCCTCGGCCAGATAACGCTTCCTGAGGCGGACCACCGCGCACTTAAAGAGGTAATCTCCGTGGAGGTCCACCCACCTGGAAGGGTCTGAAAGCTTATGGACCGGCATATCTCCTGATAGGCTCTGAGACAGAGAGATTACGAGCCGGAAAATTTCGGCCCACACAATGGTTAAACTATACTGGCTACGGAGGAATTGTCAAGGCGTGGAAGGAGACTATTGTGTAATTACAGCTAGTTGTAGCCGCCCGTCCATGCGCTCCACGTGCTATCTGGCGGAGCGCTGGCGCGCGGCTTCGTAGAGGATCGCGCCCGCGGCCACGGCCGCGTTCAGGGAAGAGACCTTGCCCTCCCCCGGTATCCTGGCCATCAGGTCGCAGCTCTTCCTGGTGAGCCTGGCGAGCCCCTTCTCCTCGGACCCCACCACCACCACCACCCGGCCGGTGAGGTCGAGGGCCCAGGGCGGCTCCCCCTCCCTCGCGGAGCTGCCCACCACCCAGTATCCGGCCTCCTTCATCGCGGCCAAGGTCCTGATCAGGTTCGCCTCCCTCACCACGGGAAGGTGGAGCAGCGCGCCCGCGGACGCCTTGACCCCGGCAGGGGTCACGGGCGCGGCCCGGTCCTTGGTGATGATGAGCCCTCTTGCGCCGAAGAAGTGGGCAGACCTTGCGATCGCGCCCAGGTTCTGGGGGTCGGTGATGGAGTCCAGCGCGACCGCGGGCATCTCTTCGCGCTCCTGGGACTCGAGGAACTCCACAAGCCTCAGGTATACAAAGGGATTGAGCAGAGCCACCGCGCCCTGGTGGTCGCGGGTCCCTGCGAGGCCGGAGAGCTCCTCCGAAGCTGCGCTCCTGGCCGGCACGCCCCTCTTATGGGCCGCGTCAAGGATCGCGTCCCTCCTGGCCGTGTCCGCGACAGCCACCTCCACCACCTCGACCCGCGACGAGGCCAGGGCCTCCATGACCGGCCTTGCGCCGTAGACCACCAGCGCCCTCTTTCCCCTCTTTTTGCTCACCCGGTCTCCCGCGCTTGCTCGATTATCCCCGCGAGCTCCTCCACCGCGGCCCCCACCGTATCGTTGACCACCACCCGCTCGAACTCTTCCGCGCGGTCCATGACCTTCCTCGCGGCGTTGAGCCGAAGCGCGAGTTCGCCCGGGCTCTCGGTGCCCCTCTTCTTCAGCCGCTCCTCCAGCACCTCGAGGGAGGGCGGCGAGATGAAGACCCCCACCGCATCGGGGAAGGACTCCTTCACTGCAAGGTAGCCCCTTAGGTCCAGGTCGAGGATAACGTCCATCCCCGTGGCCAGGAGCCTCTCGAGGTCGTGTTTGCCGGTGCCGTAAAAATGGCCGTAGGTCTCGGTCCACTCGGCCAGCTCACCGCGCCCGATCATCTCCTTAAATCTCTCTTTGCTCACGAAGATGTAGTCCCGGCCCTCCTCTTCGCCGGGCCTTTTAGCGCGGGTGGTGTAGGAGACTGAGAAGACGATCCCCCCTGTGCGGTCCATGAGCCCTTTGAGTACGGTGGTCTTCCCCGCGCCTGAGGGCGCGGTTATGACGAAGAGCCGGCCCCCGCGGGGAGGTGGAGCGGACCCCTCAGCCATGTTTGCCGCTCAACCGCTGGGCCAGGGTCTCCGCCTGGACCCCGGAGAGGATCACGTGGTTGGAATCGGTGATGATGATGGCCCTGGTGCGTCTTCCCATGGTCGCGTCAATGAGCCTCTTGTCAACCTTGGCCTCCTCCTTGAGCCTCTTGAGGGGAGCGGAGCCCGGAACCACTATGGACACGACCCTTTCGGTGACCACCGAGTTTCCGAAACCTATGTTGAGAAGCTTTGGGACCATGCCGTACTCCTGACCCTGACTGTTTTGATGGCGACAATAGTGTCGAAAAAGGCTGTTACGCTCTATGAACCCGGGGCGCGAAGCCCCTCTGACGGGTCTTGAAGCTTTCGGGCTATTCCAAGTTCTGGACCTGCTCCCGCATCTTTTCCAGCTCCAGCTTCATCTCCACGACGCTCGATGATATACCCCCGTCCTGGCACTTGGAGCCGATGGTGTTCACCTCCCTGCCCATCTCCTGGAGGAGGAAGTTGAGCCTCTTGCCCACCTGGCCGCCCCCATCCAGGGCCCGGGCGAAGCCGTCTATGTGGCTCTCCAGCCTGACCAGCTCCTCGGTTATGTCTACCCTTTCCGCGAAGAGCGCGGCCTCCTGGAGGATGCGCTCCTCTGGGAGGGGCGCGTCGTCAAGCAGCTCCGCGACCTTCTCCTTGAGCCTTGCGAAGTTGTCCATTACCACCCCGGGCGCCGCGCTGGACACCTCACCGAGAAGGGACCTGATCCTGTCCAATCTCTCCATGAGGTCGTCGGCCAGGGTCCCGCCCTCATTGATGCGCATCTCCACCGCGTGGGCCAGGGCCTGGGAGAGCCCCTCCCTGAGCGCGTCTATCGAGTGGGCCGCGACCTCTTCACCCTCGGGCAGCCTGAATATCTCCCTGAAGCCGAGGAGGTCGTCGAGGCCCACCTCCCCGGGGAGCCCCAGGGAGAGTTTCAGCTCCTCGAGGAGCCTCTTGTAGGTCTCGGCCATCTCCTTATCGAGGGTAAGGAACTCCTTTTTCAGGACCGACTCGTCCATGTAGACCGCGACCTCCACCCTGCCCCGGCCCATAAACCTCGCGACCATCTCCCTCACCTCGGGCTCCATGTTGGAAAGAAGCCTGGGCAGCCTGATCTTGAGGTCCAAAAAGCGCGAGTTCAGGGTCCTGACCTCGATCCTGAGCCCCTGGCCCTCGAATGAGCCGTAGGAGGTCATGCTCTTTATGTCTGACATCTCAACCGCCTCAATAAAATGGCCCTCAATGTTTTGAAGATGTCCCGCATGGGCCTCTCCCCATAGTCGGGATAGGTCCATTTCAGGGGGACGAACCCGCCTCGGTCATAGATGAGGGTGAGGTCGGCCCAGATGCCGCGGCCGAGGTAGACCCTGTGGGTGTAGTTCTTCCCCGTGGCCAAAACGAGCCTCTCGGGGCTCAAAAGGCCCGGGTCTATGTTCACCCTCCTTCTGCCCTCCCGGGAAAGCTCGGCCTCCAGCCTGTTGGTTTCGAGCTTAAAGCCCGGAAGACCGCCGGGGTCCACCGGCTCGGCAAAGGAGGCCACCCGCCGGATTAGGGGCGAGCCCATCTCCTCGAAATAGTAGTCCGTGTGTCCAAACTCCATCACCTCGCTGAGAAAATCCACCGGGCCGAAGAGCTCCTGCATCCTTTCAAGGGCCGATGTGATCTCCTGGGGTTCCTGCGCGATGATGGAGCAGACCAGCTTTGCCAGAGGGGGGATCTCGGGCGCGCTCATCCCCGGCCCACCCCGGTGTACCTGAACCCCAACCGCTTCATCTTTTCAGGGTCGCAGACGTTTCTAAGGTCCGCCACCACCGGCTCTCTAAGGAGCGCCTTGATCCTCTCCCAGTCCAGGTTCCTGAACTGGTTCCACTCCGTGATGATCACCACGCCGTCCGCTCCTTCGGCCGCGTGGTAGGACGAGGACGCGTAGCTGATGCCCCTTATCACCTTCTTCGCCTCCTCCATGCCCGCGGGATCAAAGGCCACCACCTGGGCCCCGGCCCTCTTCAGGCCGTGGATTATGTCTATGGAGGGGGCATCGCGCATGTCGTCGGTGTTGGGCTTGAAGCTCAGGCCCAAAACCGCGACCCTCTTGTTCTCAAGGCCGCGAAAGAGCCC
>JARFUL010000302.1 GCA_029289015.1 Syntrophobacteria bacterium
CTGAGCCCAGGGTGGACTCCACCACCTGCTTTATGCTGATGTAGATCGTGCGCACAAAGGGTATGGAGGAGACTATGGCCTCCCCAAGCTGGACCAGCTTGCGACCGAGGTAGTTCCTTACCAGGAATCCGGTGATAAGAATAAGTATCAGGACGATGATCGCGCCGAGGCCGGGTATCTTGAACCCGAAGATGTCCTCCGGGCGGTAGGGGGGCGGCAGAAGCACCAGAATCCGGTCCGTTACCCCGACGATGGTGAAGACCAGCCAGATGGTTACTGCCGCGGGAAGAAGAAAGAGAAGCCCCGCAAAGAAATTGGTGCGAAGCCCGTGTTTAATCTCCCAGAAGGAGCGCTTTTTTTTCTCCGTCACTTGATCCGGTTCTTTTCGTCCACGAACACCAGCTTGGGCTCATGGCCCCGGGCCTCCTCCTCGGTGGAGATCCCGTAGCTGACAATGATTACCATATCCCCGATCTCGCCCTTCCTCGCGGCCGCGCCGTTGAGGCAGATGTCCCCTTTGCCGGCCTCGCCGGGAATGACGTAGGTGTCGAACCGCTCGCCGTTGGCAACGTTGTAGACCTTGACCATCTCATAGGGGACAAGGCCCGCTGCTTCCATGAGGAGGGAGTCAACGGTAAGGCTGCCCTCGTAGACCAGGCGCTTTTCCGTGACCCTGGCGTTGTGAATTTTGCATCTGAGGAGAAACCGCTTCATTTGTGGACCTCCAACACGGCGTTATCTATGAGCCTGGCCTTGCCGACCCGAACCGCGAGGGCCAGAAGCGCGCGGCGCTCAATGTTAGCTATGTCTTCCATTGTATCAATGTTCACTATCTTAACATAGTCAATCCCGGTGTGGGGTTGAGAAGATATGTGGGCCGAAACCTTCCCGATTATCTCTGACGCGTCCCCCGTGCCCCGGGCCGCCATCTCTCTGGCCACCTCGAGGGACCGGCTCAGGGAGAGCGCGGAGCCCCTCTCGTCGCTCGTGAGGTAGGTGTTGCGGGAGCTCATGGCCAGGCCGTCGTGCTCCCTGACAATGGGGCGCCCCACCACCTCCACGTCCATGTTCAGGTCCTTCACCATCCTCTTTATGACCGCGAGCTGCTGGAAGTCCTTTTCCCCGAAGACCGCGAGGTGGGGCTTTATCGCGCAAAAGAGCTTGGCCACCACCGTTGTCACGCCCCGAAAATGGCCGGGCCGGGAGAGCCCGCAGAGGTGCCCGGTGACCTTCTCCACCGTCACGAAGGTCTGATACCCCCGGGGATACATCTCTTCGTCCCCGGGCGCGAACACCACGTCGACCCCCACCTCTTTAGCCTTGGCCATGTCGGACTCCAGGTCGCGGGGGTAGGCCTCAAGGTCTTCTCCGGGACCGAACTGGGTGGGGTTCACATAGATCGATATTACCAGAAGATCGCACCTTTCTCTAGCGTAGCGCATCAGGCTCAGGTGGCCCTCGTGGAGAAAGCCCATGGTGGGGACGCACCCCACCGTGTTCCCCGCTCGCCTGGCCTCATCCGCCAGACGCTGCATATCCTTTATGCCCCTTACAAGCTCCATAGGGAAAAAACCTAAAAAAAGCCCTCAGGCTATACACCCGAAGGGCTTTCTTGCCCGCGCCATAAGCCCAACAGTACCCTTATTTAATGCTTTAACTTGCCGATTATATCAGTAATTTCTAACCGATTCACCTGTTTCGTGTCAAGGTTTTTCAAGGCCGAACCCAGCGGCCGTTAAAATCATCGGGCCCGGCCAGGGTTAATCGTCGTCCTTGACCGGGAGGCTCCTGTTGTTTTAATCTAAGGCATCCGGGTGGCGTTTGCTCCCTGTATCTATAACCAGGAGGTTTACAGATGGCGGAGAAGAAGAAGACCACCACGAAGAAGGCCGCGGCCAAGGCCAAAAAGGCCCCTGAGAAAAAGAAGACCCCCAAGAAGAAGGGACCGGCCAAAGACGTAGAGAAGAAGGTGGAGGAGAAAAAGGTCGAGGAGAAAAAGGTGGAGGAGGCCAAGGTCGAAGAGGAAAAGCCCAAGAAGGCTCCGGCCAAAGGCAAGCTGGAGTGGATATACTGGTCCAACCGCTACGGCGTGGGCCCCTAAGGAGCATCCCTAGAGGGGCTCAAAGCTCTCCGAACCACATTAACCCGTAAGCCCCAGCGCGCGGGCCGGGATGGGTCTTGCCCGCGGGAGCAGCGCGGCTCCCGCTCCGCTTGCGCGTTGAAGGTTCACATCTAAAAAGGAGTCCCCCCCATGATTAAGAAGAGCGTATGGGCCATCCTTTGCGTCCTGATCCTCCTCGGGCCGCTGGCCGGCTCGCCCGGTGCCGCTGAGATCGAGGCCTGGGCCCCGGTGGTGAAGGCAACGGTCTACAGGGGCCGGGCGCTGGTTGAGAGAGTCGGAGTGGTGGATCTCCCCCCGGGCGAACACCAGGTCGTGGTAAAGGGGCTTCCCTCCTCCATAAGCCAGAGAAGCCTGAGGTTTTCCGGCAAGGGCCCGAGCGGGGTTGAGATCGCGGGGATTGAGGTGAAGAAGACCTATCTGAGCGACGCGGAACACCCGGGGATCGTGAGCCTCAAGGCTGAGCTGAAAGACCTTCTTCGCAAAGACCAGGAAGACAACGACGCGCTGGAGGGGATTTCAGCCTCCCAGAAGCTCCTGGACTCCATAGCAGCGGAGCTCTCCCGCCAGACCGCGAACAGCACAAGGGCCGGCGTCCTGGACCTGAAGAGGGTGAAGTCCCTTTCCGGGTACCTGAGCGATGAGCGCACCGCGCTGGCAAAGAGACGGCTCAAAACAAAGGAGAGGCTCAAGGAGCGCAGGGGTAAGATAGAGGCCCTTGAGAAGCGGCTCGACGACCTGCGCTCAATCGCGGGCAAGGATAAGAGGGAGGTGGTGGTGAACATCTCGTCCCCCAGGGCGGGGGGATTCACCTTCACCCTGGCCTACCTGGTCTATGGCGCGCGCTGGAGGCCCTCGTACATAGTCCGCAAAGAGGGTGACGGGGTGACCCTCGACTACTTCGCGGAGGTAAGCCAGACCACGGGCGAGGACTGGCGGGGGGTGGAGCTGAGCCTTTCCACCGCGAGGCCCGCGCTGGGGGCCAAACCCCCGAAGCTCCCCCCGTGGTACCTTGATATCAAGAGGCCGAGGCCGCTGAGAAAGAGGGCGAGGCTCGGGAAAGGGGCCATGGCGATGCTGGCCGCGCCGGAACAGGAAGACGCCGAGGTGAAGGAGGCTGAGGAGAGGCCCTCGGTGCCCGCGTTCACGGAGACCACCGCGCTCTTCAGGGCGCCGGGCAGGCATGATCTCTCCTCCAGGGAGGGGTTCAGCCGGTTCCTCATCACCAGGCTGGTGCTCCCGGCAGAGCTCATCTATGTCATAAGGCCGGAGATGAGGACCTTCGCGTACCTCGTGGCCCGGGTTGTGAACAGCTCCTCCTACCCCATCCTCGCGGGCGAGGCCCAGACCTTTGTGGGGCCCGACTTCGTGGGCCGGGCGAGGCTCAAGGCCGCGCCCAGGGGCGCGAAGTTCAACGTGGGGTTCGGGGTGGACCAGTCGGTGAAGGTGACAAGGGAGGTTGTGAAGGACTTCAAGGCCCAAAAGCTCTTCGGCTCCAAAACAAGCCGGTTCCTCGCGGTGGAGATAGACATAGAGAACCTGAAGAGCTCGCCCATTAGGGCCAAGGTTGAGGAGAGGCTTCCCATATCCAAGGACAAGAGGATCGAGGTGGAGGTGGCCAAGGCCGTGCCCGAGCCCGAGGTGGACCTCAAGAAGGGGAGGCTGACCTGGGAGAAGACCATTGCCCAAAAGACAAAGGAGAAGATAAGCCTGGAGCTTGTGATCACCTTTCCCAGGAACACCCCGATCTTTGGGCTCTAGGCCCGGGGTCCACCCGCGCTTCTGCCCGGGAGACACCCTTGACAAAGCCGGCTTATTTGGTTATCAACAAAGTGACAATGGCGGTGTAGCTCAGCCGGTTAGAGCATACGGCTCATATCCGTAGCGTCCGGGGTTCAAGTCCCTGCACCGCCACCAAAAAAGCCTTTTACGCCGCTCTTTGCGGGGCGGCGCCTTTTTTATGCGCATGACCCTCTGCCGCGCGGCTAAGACAGGCCCTCCCCTATGCGCGCGGCCCAAAAAACTCCCCGCAGATCCCGCGGGGAGCGGGACCTACGGGGAGTTTTGGGTCTGTCCTCAGTCCTTTCGCGGCCGGAAGGGGGAGGCCCCTTCCCACCGGAGGCAAACAAAACCCCCTACTATTTCTTCTTGGTGGCCTTCTTGGCCCTGGCCTTCTTGAGCATCTCTCCCAGGCCGCGCTCCTTGGCCATCTTGCGCCTCTTGGTGGTGAGCGACTTGGCCGCGAGGGACTGCCTCGCGGGGATGCCCCACTTTTTCTTGTATTCCTTGGAGTTGAGGCCGTGCAGGGCCAGATGGCGGTTGGTGAGCTGTTTGAACTCCTTGCCGCATTCAAGGCACAGGACCTTGGCCCTCTGGATCGACCTGAGCGGGGTCCGGGCCAGTTTCGCGAGGCCGGACTCCGCGGGACTCTTTTCCCGGCCCTCCTCTTGGGCCTTGATGCGGTTCAGGGCCTCAAAGGCCTTGAGCAAAGACTCACCCACCTCATCGGGGGACATGCGGGTGTTGGATGCCTGGGCCACAACGATCTTCGCGGCCATTTCCACCATTGTCTTAGCCATTGGTAATCCTCCTGTTCTAGCTTACTTATAATAAAATAAAGACCTTAGAGCTCCCTGGAGCTCTCGAGATATCTCTTCGGAATCCCCTGCCGGGCCGGGGCTTGAGCTTCGCTCCCTAAAGATCCTAAGGCTTTGGCGGCTTGGATTCCCCGGGGTTTACGGAGACGAGCTCTATGTCGAAGAGGAGCCTGTGCCCGGCCAGGGGATGGTTCGCGTCGAGCACCGCGTGGTTGTCCGAGATCTCCATTACCCAGACTACGATGTTGTGGTCGCCCACCGTGGCCTGGAGCGGATCGCCAACCTTGGCCTCATCGGGAAGCATCGTCCTCTCAACGCGCTGCTCGAGACCCTCCTGGCGGGCCCCGTAGCCCTCTTCAGGCTCCAGCTCCACGTTCTTGGACTCGCCCGGCTTCATTCCCAGCACCGCGTTGCTCACTCCAGCAATCACCTCGTCCTCTCCCGCGACGAACTCGAGGGGGTCGCGATCCTGGGAGCTGTCGAAGACCGTCCCATCCTCAAGCTGGCCTGTGTAATGGATGTTCACACGGTCTCCCAATTTAACTTCACCCATTAATGTCTCCTTTTTAGTGTATGGCGGACGAGTGCTGCTCGACTTTCCTATTTACGATTTCATGTTCAAAGATAAGCTGGCGACAGCGACAGTTATTCACACAAACCAATTGTTGACTACTCTCTGTTTTAAAAGCCTGGTGGTTGTAGATTCTAGATGAGAATATGCGGGATCAACCAGCCTTGAGACCTGTCTCTTTTCTTTTGGCGGAGCTTTAAGGGAACAAAGAACCAAAAAAAACAGGGAAGCCCGTTTCACTAAGGCCTAATATTAACAGAGTTATATTTAATATGGCAACTAATATGATTATTTAGCATAACTAACCATCGCATGAACTTCAATAATTTATTGTAACATTGCTTCTTTCAAAAGGTCATAGCCTATCAACAAATATCATAGCGGCCAAAGAGAAAGGGTGCCCATAGGTTGACCTCTCCAATTGCTCTACCGGCACACCCAGCCGCTTGATTTAAAAAGCCCTGTGGCTGAAAGTCCTTACCCGCGCCTCTGGGCCCCTTTTGGCTGGGTGGCGGGCCCGTTTG
>JARFUL010000303.1 GCA_029289015.1 Syntrophobacteria bacterium
GGGGCGAGTTGATAGAGAAGCTTGTGGACCTGAGCAGCGCGGCCGCGCTGGTTGAAAGCGGGATGACGGTCTCCGTTGGGGGCTCCCTTATGCATCGCTCGCCCCTGGCCCTGGTGCGGGAGGTGGCCCGCGCGGGGGCCGTCGGTCTTACTGTGGTGGCTGCCGCGGGCGCGCTGGGGGTGGACCTCCTGTGCGCTTCGGGCGCGGCAAATAAGATCATTGCGGGCTACGCGGGGCTGGAGGGGGAGTTCGGCCTGGCCCCGGGCTTTAGGAAGAGCGTGGCCGAAGCGCGGGTGATCTTCGCGGAAAACTCCTGAGCCACGGTCTTCGCAGGGCTGCGGGCCGCAGCCCAGGGTGTTCCGTTCATGCCCATAGCGGGGCTCCAAGGGAGCCACATCAAAGAGAGCGCGGGCCTAAAAGAGGTAGTGTGCCCCTTCAGCGGCCAAAAGGTCGCGGCGGTGCCCGCTGTTGCGCCGGACGCCGCGCTGATCCACGTGCAGGAGGCGGATATCTTCGGCAACTGCCGGATCTTCGGCGCGCTCTCCCACGACAAGATGGCCTCCCGCGCGTCCAAAAGGGTGATAATCACCGCGGAGAGGATCGTTGATACTGAGACCTTCCGTGAGGAGCCGGACTGCACCACGATTCCCCACTTTATTGTAACCGCGGTGGCTGAGGCTCCCCGCGGGGCCGCGCCCGGGAGCTGCGAGCCCTACTACGGTATCGACTCCGAAGGGGTGAGGAGGTACCTGGACGCGCTGAAGAGTGAGGATGGAGTTCAGGGATATCTGGACAGCGCTGGCTAGGCCGCTTTCTGCGCCTGGCTCGCTAATATAAGGAGATTAAAGGATGGACTACACCACCCCCGAGCTCATGGCCGCGGTGATGGCGAGGCTCCTGAAGGACGGTGATACGGTCTTCACCGGAGTGGCCTCCAACCTGGCCGTGGTCGCGACCCTTGCGGCAAAGAGACTCCACGCGCCCAACCTCGTTCACCTGGCCATCGCGTCTTCGGTGGACCCGGAGCCGGACCGGCTGGTCCCTTCCACCTCGGGGCCGGAGCTCTCCCACCGCTCGGTGTGCCGGTTCACCCTCGCGGAGATCTTCGACCTTTGCGCGAGGCGCGAGCTCGACGTGGCCTTCTTGAGCGGCGTGCAGATAGACGCTGTGGGGAGGATAAACCTCAGCCGCATTCCCAGGCCCGGCAGGCCCGACGTGGTCATATCCGGGGGCGCGGGCGCAGCACTTCTCATGCCCTTGGTGAAGAGCGCGGTGCTGTGGCGCACGGTGCACGACAGGAGGACCTTTGTGGAGAGCTGCGACCTGGTCACCGCCCAGGGCAAGAGCGGCTGGGTGGTTACGCCCCTTTGCCTCATGAGGCTCACGGAAGAGGGGTTGGCTCTATACTCGGTCCACCCGGGGGTATCCTTCGAGGAGGTGCAGGACAACACGGCCTTTTCCCTGAACCCCACCGGCTCGCTCACCCCGGAGCCCACCCCCAAGGAGGTGGCCGCGATCCGGGAGATAGACCCCGGGAGCACGCGGGACCTGGGCTTTGCCCGCCACTAGGGTCGGCCCCAAGCCGGGCCCTTCGGTAGGCCCGATTCGCGGGGGTTTTTTGGGGCTACAAGGGGCTCAAAAGCTGCGCTTCGGGGAGGTTTATTGGGGGACGGTCCCCTAAAACTCTCTGAAATAACAGAGAAAAGAAATATGAAGAATTTCAGAAAAAAATAATCAAAAAAATAACTTGACAACATGACCCGGATTGGTGAAATATTGCTCAAACTTTGAGCCGTATGGTCAACAGCCCGATATTGGGAATACGGGCTTTATTTATGATGGAGTTCATGTTGAGAGGCCACTCTGCCCGGCTCGAGACGTCTAGCGCCACTTAGAATTCAAACATGGCGGCGGTATGAGCAATCTCCTCATAAAAGAGTTTTCATTCATCCTTGTCTACCTTCTAGTCGGCCTCGGTTTCGCGGTCACCCCCATCGTAATATCGTACCTGATCGGTCCTGTGAGCCGCGGGCCCAAGAGGGACGAGGTCTACGAGTGCGGTGTCGAGACCATAGGCACCGCGTGGGTCCAGTTCGGCATCACCTACTACCTGTTCGCGCTGATGTTCCTCGCGTTCGACGTTGACGTGCTCTACCTCTTCCCCGTGGTGGTCGCGTTCGGCAAGGACTTTGTGATAAGGGACTTCATCGAGATAGTGATCTTCCTGGGGATCCTCTCGCTGGCCATAGTCTACGCCTGGCGCAAGGGAGTTTTCGATTGGACCATGAAATAACAGAAGCAAGGGTCCATTTAACCACGGTGCAGGAGATCCTGGACGTGGCCAGGGTCAACTCGTTCTGGCCCATGACCTTTGGGCTGGCCTGCTGCGCGATCGAGATGATGGCCGCGGGCATGGCCCGGTTCGACCTCGACAGGTTCGGCGTAATCTTCCGCACCTCGCCCCGCCAGTCCGACGTTATGATCGTCGCGGGTACCATCTCCCGGAAGATGGCCCCCATCGTGGTTACGCTGTGGGAGCAGATGCCCTCGCCCAAGTGGTGCATCGCGATGGGCAACTGCGCGATATCCGGCGGCCCCTTTGCCTACGAGGGCCAGTACGCGATCGTCCCCGGCGCGGACCTCATCGTTCCGGTGGACATCTACATCCCGGGATGCCCCCCCAGGCCCGAAGGGCTGATAGAGGGGATAGTCAAGCTCCAGAACATGGTAACCAAGGGCGAAAAGAGGAATATCCTGCGTGGATTCAAAGAGCGCAAAAGAAACTATTAGCCAGATAGCCGGGTGTGTCTCTGTAGAGGAGAGCGACAAGCCCGGCTACCAGGTTGAGGCCGCGTTCAGGCCCGAGGGGCTCCCGGCCCTGGCCCGGGCGCTTCTTGACCGCGGCTTGTATATCGAATGCCTCACTGCGGCCGACTTTGAGGACGGCCAGGTGCTCTACTACACCTTCAACCGCTATGAGGACCCTCTCAGGGTGCTGGTCAGGGCCCCCATCGAGGCCGGCCAGGAGGTGCCCACCATATCCCACATATACAGCGGGGCCTCGTGGTACGAGCGGGAGGTGTTCGAGTTTTACGACATAACTTTCAGGGACCACGGGGACCTGAGAAGGCTCCTCCTCCCGGAGGACGTGGACTTCCATCCCCTGAAGAAGAGCTTCGGCAAGGTTGCGTTCGCAAGGACCCAAAAGGCTGTGTATGGCGACAATCTCGAAGAATAAGGTGGGGGAGGAGACCTATCTCCTCAACCTCGGCCCCCAGCACCCCTCCACCCACGGCGTCTTGAGGGTGCTCCTCAAGATGGACGGCGAGGTGATCCTCGAGGCCGACCCCATCATAGGCTACGGCCACCGGGGCCACGAGAAGATGGCGGAGAACCGGACCTACGGCCAGTTCCTCCCCAACACCTCGCGCATGGACTACCTCTCGGGCATGCTGGCCAACCACGGCTTTTGCGAGGCGGTGGAGCGGGCCTGCGGAATAGAGGTGCCCGAGAGGGTCAAGTTCATCCGGGTCATCACCTCGGAGCTGGGCCGCGTAAGCTCCCACCTCCTGTGGGCCGGGGCCTATCTTCTGGACCTGGGCGCGTTCACCCCGTTTCTCTACACCTTCGATGACCGGGAAAACCTGATGGACCTCCTCAACATGGTCTCAGGCTCCCGGCTGACCTACTGCTACAACCGCATCGGGGGCGTGGCCGCAGACATCACCGACGAGTTCATCGAGACCTGCAAGGTCTTCATAAAGAGAATGAGGTCCCGCTGGCAGGTCTACGAGGACCTGGTCACGGGCAACATCATATTTATCACGCGGGTGCGCAACGTGGGCATCATCACCAAAGAGATGGCCTTCAGGTACGGGGTCACCGGCCCGGTGGCCAGGGGCTCCGGCATTGCCTACGACGTGCGCAAGGCCGAGCCCTACGCCGCGTACGACAAAATCGACTTCGACGTGCCCTGCT
>JARFUL010000304.1 GCA_029289015.1 Syntrophobacteria bacterium
AAAATCGAGGACGGCCGCTGGCCCCCCGGATGATCCGGCGCTGCTGGGGGGGCTTCGCCCCCCGGATGATCCGGCGCTTCTGAGGGGGCTGATGATCATGGTTCAGAGCCGTCTCTTATTTCATGTAACTACCCGGAATAGTAGAGCAATTTAGTGGTCTGGATAAGGTCCGCCCATGGATTGCCGGCTTGGCCAAGCTGTGATAAGTCAGCGCTGGCAGCAGGGATTCGCCTTGACACCGCGGCCCCGGTTATTCATGATAAAAGTAATGTAAACCGACACTAACAGGAGGACATACCATGCTGTTTATGGCCATCTTCAACTTTGATCCTGAGAAGCGCGAGGTGCTTGTCAAGAGAAGGCTCGAAGGGAACAGGTCCCCTGAGGGGATCAAGATCGTCGGCGAATGGATAGACTTTGCCGGGGGCAGGGTCTTCAGGGTGTTCGAGACCTCGGAGACCGCGCACCTGGCGGTGGCCGCGTACGCGTGGTCCGATCTGGGGTATGCCGAGGTCATCCCCATCATCAAGACCAAGGACGCGCTCAGGATCCTCAAGATGTTGGGCGACTAGCGGAAAAAGAGAGGCCCCCCGGCCCTTTTGCCGCTTGGGGCTCTACCTTAAAGACGAGACAACCGCGCTTCGGACGAAATCCGAGTAGTCCGGCGCGGTTATTTTTACCCTGGGCCGCCCGCGGGCGGTCTCCTCGATCTTTACATGTCCCTGGGCATACCACCTGAGCACCGCGGGGAAAAGCTTGTGCTCAAGGCCGAGCCCCCGTCCCTTCACCTGTTCCAGAGTATCATCGGGATAGATGGGATAGGTGAGTTGCGCGATGATGGGGCCGGTGTCCTCGCCGGGGTCCACGAAGTGCACGGTTATGCCCCCGAAGGAGCACCCGTAGCGGAAGGTGTCGCCGTAGCCGTCGGTGCCGGGGAACGAGGGCAGGAGCGCGGGGTGGATGTTGATGACCCGCATGGGGTACGCGTTCAAAAAGTGCGGCGTCAAAAGCCGCATGAACCCCGCTAAGACCACGATGTCCGGCCCGTGGGGCTCGAGGCTCTTTAGGAGCTCCTCCTCCAGGAGCGCGAGCCGGATGATTCTCCTTTGGAGCTCCCCCTGCGCGAGCCCGGAAAAGAGCCGCTGCTCCTTGAGCAACGCTTCGAGGTCAAAGGGCAAAGGGTCCGGCTCCTCCCCCGGCCCCTTTGAGTAGTCCACCACATAGGTGGGTATAGCGCGCTCTTTGGCGCGCACGAGCCCGTACGCGGCCGGGTTGTCCGAGGCCACCACCACGACCCTGGCCGGGAGCTCGCGCCCCTCGGCCGCGTCCAAAATGGCCTGGAGGTTGCTGCCCGAGCCGGAGACCAGGACCGCTATCTTGAGCCGGCCGTGCTCCATTTCTTCAAGCTTCCGTGTTTTCGGCGACGAAGTTCACCGCGTTCTCGAAGAACCTGAGGCCGTCGCCGTATCGGGGCAGGTTTTCGCCCGCCCTCCTGAGCCTCTCCTTCTCCCTGGCCCAATCCGGGTGGTTGGTGAAGTCCAAAAAGGCCTCAGGGTGGGGCATGAGCCCGAAGACCCGGCCCGTGGGGTCCGAGATCCCCGCGATGTCCAGCACCGAGCCGTTGGGGTTCTGGGGGAACCTGCCGCGCGCGGGGCTTCCGTCCGCAAGGGAGTAGGTCAGCGCGACCTGCCCGTTCTCCTCGAGCTCTTCAAGGACTTCGGGCTCCGCGTAGAACTTGCCCTCACCGTGGCGCACAGGCAGATCTACGGTCTCTATCCCGCGGGTGAAGACGCAGCGCGAGCCGGGGTTGGCCCTGAGATTTACCCAGCGGTCCTGGAAGTTGGCGCAGTCGTTGGCTATGAGCGCGACCTCCCTCTTGGCGTAGTCGCCGTTGATCGCGGGGAGGA
>JARFUL010000305.1 GCA_029289015.1 Syntrophobacteria bacterium
GATCCTGGACCTCATCGGCGAGAGGCTGGAGGTGCCTGAGAAGTTCTTCGAGCGCGCGGACCGCTACCTCGACATAGGGCCCCTGAGGGAGACGGCGGAGAGGCTCAAGAGAGCCTGCTTCAGCGTGGACCTTCCCAAAGACGGGACCTATGAGGCCCGGGAGCTGAGGAGGTGGTTCCTCAGGGCCCTGGAGACCCGGGTGCTGGCCGAAGAGGCGGCCCGCCTCGAGGTTGCGGCCAGGGAGCGGGAGGGGTTGAAAAAGGCCCGGAAGAAGTATATCGCGCTGCTGCTCTACATCGCGGACCTGGGCTTTCTCGAGCTTGACGGCTTCGGGTTTTCAAGGTTCCGGTTTCACGGGGAATACATGGTCTACAAACGCACGGGAGAATACGCGCTGATGGACTACTACGGCTGGCTCTACCTCTTTGCGGACTGCAGGGTGGCTGTGCCCACCTTCGGCCCGCTCAGGCCGGTGGTGCTGGAAGAGTACAAGCACCCGTTTTTGTTCGCGCACGACAGGTGCCAGCAGATCTGCATGCGCAACTGGAACCAGCCCGACAGGTTTAGCGCGCGCGCGGCAATCAGCACCATTGAGGAGGGGGTGAACTCCCTGCTCTATGGATACAACTACCGGCGGCGAAACGGCTACCACAGCCTCGACAGGATTACCCAGCATTTCAGGTCCGTGGATTTCGACGACCTCCGCATCCCCGACGACCATCCCAAGATCGCGTCGGGGGAGGTCCGGGTAACCAACAGGTGATCCCCAGATGGTTCTGAGAAAAGAGATCAGGTCCCAGCGGGTCCAGGAAAGGACAAAGCGGCCCTTTGAGCCGAGGCTCTTCGACCGGGTGGGTCTCGTGGTGAGGAGTTTTGGACTTGGGGATGATTTCCTGCAGAGGTTGGACAACCTGGGGGCCGGCCCCACGCCCAGGGAATTCCGGTTCAGGGGGCCCAGGAGAAAAGGGAGGCTCGAGCCTTTGCTCTTCGCGCTGTTGACCCAAGAGGAGTACAGGATCGCGGTGGGGATCATGGAGAGGGTACAGAATCCCTACCTCGCGTTCGCCGCGTCGCGCTACGAGATTTTGCTCTCGGGGCCTCTCTTCAGGATGAATCCCGATATTGGGGCCGGGAGCCTGGCCCGCCACCATTTCGAGACGCTCCTTATGGCTGAGATCTCCCGGAAGGGCCCCGAGGGGCCCGGCCGCGGGGCTATGGAGAATGGGCGCGGCGCGCGCGTCAATTCAGGGGAAGAGAGCGAGCGGGTCAAGTTTATGGAAGAGTGGATTGACGACCTTGAGACATTGCTCAAGTAGGCGGGGCGCTCTGCCCCCAAGAGGTGATGGGTAATGGTGTACCGCATGTCGCGGCACAGCCGCCAGCACATAGATGAGAAGATCGTGGACCTCAGGGAGCAGAAGACCCGGGAAGCGGTGCAGCATATCATTGAGTTCGACAAGTCCCCGTCGGACCTCAAAGGGGAGCTGGACAGGTTCGTCATAGGCCAGGAGAAGGGAAAGAAGGTCATCTCCACCGCGATAGCCTTCCACTACAGGAGGCTGGGAGATGCGCTGAAGAGAGCGAACCCCAAGAAACCGGAGGAGCTCGACGCGGTTCTCATAAACATCCGGACCCCCAAGGCCAACATCCTGATAGTGGGCCCCACCGGATGCGGCAAGACCTACACCGCGGAGAAATCATCCGCGCTGGTGGGGGTCCCCTTCGTGGTGGAGGACCTCACCAGGTTCTCGGAGGTGGGCTACGTGGGCATGGAGACCGGGGACATCCTGGTGGACCTGCTCATCAGCGCGGGGGGAAATCCCCATATCGCGCAGATGGGCGTGGTATACCTCGACGAGATAGACAAGATCCTCATCGAGACCCTCACCTTCAAGGATGTGTCCGGAAAAGGTGTCCAAAAAGGCCTTCTCAAGATGGTGGAGGGGATGGAGAACATCGTGAAGGTGGGGAAAGAGCGCTACCCGCTCTCCACCAAGCACGTTCTTTTCATAGCCGGGGGGGTCTTCGACGGTCTCGTGGACATAGTGAAAAAACGCATGACCCGGGAGGGGCTGGTGGGGAACTGGAAGGAGTGCCTCATGGCCGAGGACCTGG
>JARFUL010000306.1 GCA_029289015.1 Syntrophobacteria bacterium
CCACGGTCCGGACCCCATCGTTATAGGGGGTGGCCCTTATCCCCAGAGACGACTCGATGCGCCCGGTGGCGAGGGAGACGTCCCGGGGCGCGAAACCCCCGGCCATCTTTACGGGCCGAACCAGCTCTTCGGAGACCCCCAGCTCTCTCGCAAAGCCAAGGCCCATCTCGTAGCGGGAGAGCCTTTCCGGTCCCCCCAGGTGAAAGAGCCCGGTGGGTCTTTTTTCCATGCCTATCCATGCGGAGACCGCGCGGTACACGTCGTCGGAGAGAAGCGGGGTGCGGAACTGGTCCACAAATAGGTCCACCGGCCTGGATGAGGCCAGGGACTCGATGACGGACACGAAGAAGTTCCTGGTGGCACCGGGGGGATAGTCGTAGAGGAGCGCGGCCCTGAGAATGATATGCTCGCCTCCGAGCCCGGCCACCGCGCTCTCCGCGGCCACCTTGGTGCGGCCGTACTCCGACACGGGGCTCGGTTCACTGGTCTCGTCGTAGGGCGGGGAGGAGCCGTCGAATACCTGGTCCGTGGAGATGAGAACGAACCCCGCGCGGGTCTTCTTTGAGAGCCGGGCCAAGAGCTTGGCCGCGGCCGCGTTGACCCCGAAGGCCATCTTCCTCTCCTCCTCGCAGACCTGCACGCTGGCCACAGCCGCGCAGTGCACCACAAAATCGGGCCGCACCTGGAAGAAGAGCTCCTCCACCTCGTAGGGGCTGAGAAGGTCGCAGAGTTCGTGGGCCGCGGGCCAGTTTTTGGGGGTCCTGGTGCGCGAGGTGGAGACCACCCTGAAAGAGCCGGCCAGCCTCTCAACCAGCCGGGAGCCCAAAAATCCGGTCGCGCCAGTAACCAGGACCTTTGTCACTTTCCATCTCCATTGGTGCCTATCCGCCGCGTGGAATCATGGGTCCTAGAAGCCTGCAAGACATATTAACCGATTTTTATCCTGATGATAGCCTAAAAACCCCCAGGGCCGGCCGGGCGCGGGTCATCGCGCGTACCTGCCCCATTCCTTATATTCCTTGCTTGACCGCGGCCCCGCGTTGTATTTTAAGGCTCAAAGAAGGATGACCACCCACCGGAGACGGAGGTTTTGGACAGGTACTACAAGATACTGGGCCTCGAGCCCGGCGCATCGCCCGAGGAGGTCAGGCAGGCCTACAGGGACCTGGCCAAGGTCTGGCACCCGGACAGGTTCTCCGACAAGGACTCCCGCCTCAAAGAGAAGGCCGAAGCCAAGACCAGGGAGCTGAACGAGGCCTACGACGAGATCGTAAAGAGCGGTTTCAGGGTGGCCCGGGACGAACCCTACGGCCCTGAAGAGGCTGACACGCAAGGGGACGCGTGGGACGAGTGGGAGCCGGGCTTCCATGATTCCGAGGGCCCGGCACCGCACGGCCGCGAGCCTTCCCCGTTTGGGTGGTTCCTCAAGGCCCTGATGGTCTTCTCCCTTGTTATGGTGGCCGTGATCATCGGTGCGGGCCTGGTAGGCAGGAAGATTGACAGGTTCCTCGGGGCCGTCCATTCCCGGGAGGAGGGCTCCTCAGCAGTGAACAACGCGTTCAAGATGCTGGGCGAGCTTAAGAAGGAGATACTCGGTGAGCAAGGGGACGGTGCGCTCAAGGCCCAAAAGGGTCCCAGAGCCGGGTTCATAGCCATCGGGATGGACAAGAACGACGTGAGAAGGCTCCAGGGCGAACCCGGGAAAATAGAGCAGCAGACCTTCGGCGAGCTGTGGTGGTATAATAAATCCTCGATCCAGTTTATGGGCGACAGGGTAATGGCCTTCAGCAACCGGGGCGACCTGAAGGTGGCCGCGAGGGTTGAGCCCGGCCGCGAGGCCAAACCCAAAAAGCTCTACCAGTACAGGGACAAGGAGGGCCGGATCTACATCTCGGACGCGCCCAGGTCCAGGTAGCCAGGAGGAGATATGGTTGAGAAGAGACTGAAAGAGCTGGGTTTCGTGCTTCCGCCCCCGCCCGGGCCCGCGGGCTCCTACGTTCCCTGCGTCCGGGTGGACTCCCTTGTGTTCGTGTCCGGCCAGCTGCCCTTTGTGGAGGGCAAGGTGAAATACGTGGGCCGGGTGGACACGGAGATCTCCACCGAGGAGGCCCAGGACGCGGCCAGGATCTGCGCGCTCAACGGGCTGGCCGCGCTGAAGGAGGAGGTGGGCGACCTGAATCTTGTGGAGAGGGTTGTGCGCATAAACGGGTATGTGGCTTCCGCACGGTCCTTCCTCAACCACCCCGCGGTGCTGAACGGCGCGTCCGACCTCATGACCGCGGTGTTCGGCGAGGGGGGCCTTCACACCCGGGTAGCGGTGGGGGTGGGGACGCTTCCCCTGGGCGCGTCGGTGGAGCTGGACTTCATATTTCGGGTTCGAAAGGAACAGTGATGAAACAGATAGCCGACTTCTTCTTCGAACTGGGCATGCTGAAGAAGACGCCCCGCACGGGGTTCCAGTTTCTGGGCACGGGGGCCGAGTCCGTGGCCGAGCACATCTTCAGGACCGCGATGATCGGCTACACCCTGGCGAGGCTGGCCAACGCGGACGCGTGCCGGGTGGTGATGCTCTGCCTGTGCCACGACCTGGCCGAGACCCGCACCGGGGACCACAACTACGTGAACAAGCGCTACGTGAGTGCGAAGGAGCAGGACGCGGTGGCCGACCTTACCGCGGGCCTGCCCTTCCGGGACGATATATTGGACCTTATGGGGGAGTATAAGGGCAAAGAGAGCCTTGAGGCCCGCCTGGCCCACGACGCGGACCAGCTCGACCTGATCTGCGAGCTGAGGGAGCAGCTCACGCTGGGAAACAGGTATGCGGCCCTGTGGATGGAACACGCTAAAAAGAGGCTCGTGACCGAGGTAGGGGCCAGGCTCGCGGGGGAGATAGAGGAGACCGACCCCTCGGCCTGGTGGTACGAGGGCAACGACTCCTGGTGGTCGTGACGCGGCCCAAAGGGCCCTATCTTAGAACACCGCGCCCACGTAGCCCACGAAGCTCTCCGAGGGCATCTTGTCGTAGCTGGTCGCGTAGAAGAGCTCTTCCGCCTTCGTGGCGCCCATCTTGAGCCCCGCGGCCAGCGCGGAGGCCGCCGCGCCCGCGCAGCACGCGTTCTGGTTGGTCATGGCCTCCTTTATAATCTCCTCCGGGTCCATCTTCACGATCAAATCCACAACGCGCCTGTCGTTCTCCTCCCTGACCCATTTCACCGCGTCCTCGCCGCTCCCCATGTAGGTGAACCCGTAGTTGGGCCCGTAGTGGGTTAGATCGGTGGAGCCCACCACCATGAGGCTCTTTTTTTTGGCCGCGGCCAGGTCGGCCAGGGAGCGGGCTATGTCGAGGGACTCGGGCCGGGGGGGAAGCCCCAGGGGCAAAATCTCGGCGTTGGGAAAGAAGTACTTGATAAAGGGGAGCTGGAGCTCGATGGTGTTGTCCGTCTTGTGCCTTGCCACGGTCTCCACCTGGAAAGAGAACCCTGAGACCAGCTCCTGGGCCAGGTCGGTGCTTATGGAGAGGTCCCCGAGCGGGGTCTGCCAGACACCCTCGGCCATGATGTAGTTGGGGCTGGACGCTGCTAGGTGCATCCCGATCACCGCGATAGCGTCCGGCTCTTTTACCATGTCAGCCAGCGCGGCGAAGACGATGCACGCGATGCGCCCCGAGAAATACCAGCCCGCGTGGGGCACCACGCCCCCCACCCCTTTGAGGTCGGCTGAGGTGGGCCGGGGCCTCGACTCCAGGTACTTCTCTATCTCCCTCATACACCCCGAGCGGTCCCCGGGATACCAGCTACCGGCAAGTTTCGGCCGCCTTACCGCGGTCATGGCCGCACCCCCTTTCCCCATATGGTTGATATGACTTCAGTATATCACAACACCCCCCTAATCTATCACCAGTACCTTCGCGCCCCTTATCTTTCTCTCCCTCAGCTCCAAAAGGGCCCTGTTCGCGTCCTTTAGCCTGAACTCCTGGACCTCGGGCCGCAGGGGAATCTCGGCCGCGAGCGCGAGAAACTCCCCGATATCCCTCCTCGCAACATTGGCCACGGACTTGATCTCCTTTTCCATCCACAGGTGCGCGGGATAGTCCAGGTTCAAAAGGTAATCTTTGTCCACGTCTTCCTTGCGGATCGCGTTTATCACCAGGCGGCCCCCGGGCTTGAGGTTCTTGAGCGCCTCCACCACCGGCTTCCACACCGGGGTGGTGTCTATTATGGAGTCGAGGCTTTCCGGGGGCTCCTCCTCTGTGCGGCCCGCCCACACCGCGCCCAGCTCCCGGGCAAAGTCCCTCTGGGCCCCGGTTCTTGCGAACACGAAGACCTTTGAGCTGGGAAACCTGTGCCTGGCCATCATCAGCACGAGGTGCGCGGACGCGCCGAAGCCGGTGAGCCCGAGGGTTTGGCCGTCCTTGAGGCCGGTCAATCTCAGGGACCTGTACCCTATCGCGCCCGCGCAGAGAAGGGGCGCGGCCTGGGTGTCGGTAAAGACCTGGGGCACCTCGAACGCGAACTCTTCCGGGACCACGGTGTACTGGGCGTATCCCCCGTTTGCGTCTCTGCCTGTCGCGGTGAATTCCGCGCAGAGGTTCTCATCCCCCGCCCCGCAGGGGCCGCACCCCATGCACGACGAGTGGATCCAGCCTATGCCCACCCTGTTGCCGACCCTGAACCTCTCTGCGGCCCTGCCAAGCTCCTCGACCCTCCCCACGATCTGGTGGCCCAGGATCACGGGAAAGCTGGGCGGCGGGGTCCTGCCCTCGATCTCGTCCAGCTCGGTGTGGCAGACCCCACACGCGGACACCCTCACCAGAATTTCACCCTCCCCAGGGACAGTGTCCGGCAGGTCCACCATCTCCAAGGGGGCTCTACTCTCCGCGAGGTCTACAATCCTTTTCAGCACCATGGCCTTCATAGGCTCAGCCCTCCCCTTTTCCTGTCTACCTGTAAATCTTATTACATTTTGCACGGGATGGGGAAACGTTAGGTCGCTTTGGCATGGCTCTGGGCCCGCGGCAGGGGGAAAAGGGCCAAAGCCGCGGTTACCAGAGTTGATAAATTGCTTCAGGTATTTGGCTTATCTATATGATATTAATTTATTTATCTGTGATGCTTAACGCGGGCTGTCCAGACAACAAAAAACAAGCAATGCTTGCAGTGCTTGCCGGAATTCGACCGGGCTGCTGCTTGACGCGAGGTTCTAAAAATACGAGGAGGATTGCTAGCTAAATCCAAAAGCGCGGTGAAGACCAAGTGCGCTCTTTAGGCACCAGCCTGGACCCGAGCTGCTCCGGAGCGGTGAAGGAAGAGCACCGGATGTCCGGAATCAGGGCGAGGGGGTCGCCGATTTGACTTAGAAGGTATACTATAACCATAGGGAATTGTTTTCCTATGAAGATGATATGTTATATATGATTCGTTGTTCGCAGTTATAGTACCGCTTTTTATAAACCATGCTGTTTAAACAATAATACCTGAACATTACTCCTTGCAGCAGTACGCTCAAGAAGACATATAATATATATTATTTTGCACCGATTTGAGGCAGGGATGACAAGCAGCCTTACTTGACAGGTAAGCCATTGTTGCAGCTACCAAGTTCGCTGGGGTAATAAGGCAAATATTCTTTAATGTAACAACTATGCTGCTCGGCTGCGCGGGACAACCCGCGTCCATACAGGACAATTCATATTTCAGAAACCCGTTGTCTCCTCTCGATTTGCCGCTTTCTGCCCCGGTTTTTTGGGCCCTTTACATCAGCCAAACCGCGTTACCTTGGTATGCTCCCCTGTCTCCGCAAGACCGCGTGGAATGATTCTAGCTCTTTTTGGCCGCGGCTGTTTACGGAGCTCCCGGCATCTCTGCCCCACCCCGCCGGGTGTAGAATTCCCTGAGGAGGAGAGACCTGGGGTCGAGATTGGTCAGGCCGCATTCTTCGGCCCACTCCATGGCCTCCAGATACTCCTTCTCCGTTATGGAGCGACAGATTTCCGGGTAGTCGAAGGCCCGGTAGGCCACGTGGTATTGATGCATGATGTTCACGTAGGTTGATTTTGGAAGATTCTCAGCCACCCACCTGACGAACTTGCGGGTCCCTGCCACCCGGTTCGGCATGACCAGGTGCCGGATCATCAGCCCGCGCATCGCAATCCCCCGGTCGTCGAGCTTGTGCACCCCCACCTGGCGGTGCATCTCCACAATCGCGTCCCCGGTCACCTCGGGGTAGTCCGACGCTCCGGATGAGTATTTCGCGGCCTTTTCAGCATCCATATACTTCATGTCCGGCAGATAGATGTCCACGATGCCGTCCAGAATCTTCAGTATCTCCACCCGCTCGTAGCCGGAGGTGTTGTAGACCAGGGGCACGCGAAGCCCCTTCCTGTAAGCGATCCTCGTGGCGTTGAGTATGTTGGGCATCACGTGGGTGGGGGTGACCAGGTTGATGTTGTGGCAGCCGATCTCCTGGAGGTGGAGCATCATGTCTGCTACGCGCGTGTCCTGAACCTGATCCCCCAGCCCCTTGTGCGCGATGGGCCAGTTCTGGCAGAAGACGCACTGGAGGTTGCAGTTGGAGAAGAAGATGGTGCCGGACCCCCTGTCCCCCACCAGGGAGACCTCTTCGCCATAGTGGGCATTGGCCGAGGCCACCACCACCTTCGCGGTTGACCGGCAAAACCCCAGCTCGCCCCCCAGCCGGTTCACCCCGCACTCCCGGGGGCACAGCCGGCACTCCTCGAAGATCGAGTAGGCCTGCCCTACCCTCTGGGCCAGCTCCCCCTCTTGCTCCAGCCTGCCGTACGCGGGATGCCATTGCTCCTTCTCTCTTCCCGCGGCAAAGAGGGAGGACCGGCCCAGGAGCATCGAGCCCCCCAGGATGAGGGAGTTTTTGATGAAGTCGCGTCGCGTAATTTTCATGGGGCGCGATCCATTGGCCTGGCAGAAGCCGGTGCGTTATTTGCGGGGTGTGAAAACCCGGAACCCAGACTATATTATAGTATCTAGTTTTTCCCTATATCAATGGCAGGGACAGCGGGGGAAGCTTCCAGCCTTATAGGGCCAAAAAAAGGCCCACAGTAAGTGGGTCCTTGTATTCTTGGTGGAGATGATCGGGATCGAACCGACGACCTCCTCGTTGCGAACGAGGCGCTCTCCCTAACTGAGCTACATCCCCTTGCAATTCAGGTTAATATTATATAGCTTAAGGCCGCGTGTCAAGGACTAGCTGGCAATACGGAGGGTCATATGGAACTGGGTTTCGAGCCTGAACATGCGGTGCTGGCCGCGCTGGGCGGGGGCAGCTTCGCGGACCTCTTTTTCGAGCACCGGGCCACCACGAGCCTTCTCATCGAAGAGGACCGGGTGGAGAAGGTGGTGGCCGGCGTGGACGCGGGGGTGGGCATCCGCTCGATCCACGACTTCAAGACCGCGTACGGCTACCTGAGCGACCTCAGCCCGGCCAGGGTCATGGAGGTGGCCAAAGGGGTCGCGCACGCGGCAAGAGAGGGCGGCGAAGCGGCCCTCAGGCTCAGGAAGGCGGTTTCGCGGTCTCCGGCCAGGGTAGTCCTAGAGCCGGACAAGGTTCCGCTGATGGACAAGGTGGAGCTCACCTTGGCCGTGAACCGGGCCGTTAGGAAGCTCGACAACCGGGTGGTGCAGGTGAGGGTCATCTATCGAGACTCCCAGCAGGAGGTGAGGGTCGTCAACTCCGAGGGGCTGGACGCCAGCGACCTGAGGACCCACACCATGTTCGCGGTGGAGGTGGTGGCCGCGGACAAGGGTGTGGTGCAGACCGGCCTTGAGTCCGCGGGCGGCCTCGCGGGCTTCGAGATACTCAAGGAGGGCGCGGCCGAAGAGATAGGGTTCAAGGCTGCGAGGAGGGCCCTGACCATGCTTGGCGCGCGGCCCGCGCCTGCTGGCGCGATGTGCGTGGTGCTGAGCGCGAGCGCGGGCGGGACCATGATCCACGAGGCAGTGGGCCACGGCCTGGAGGCCGACCTCTCCCAGGAGGGGCTCTCGGTCTACGCGGGCAGGATCGGCCAGAAGGTGGCCTCGGACCTGATAACCGTGGTGGACGACGGCACTGTTGAAGGCCATCGGGGCTCCTTCGGCATAGACGACGAGGGGGTGCCCGCGAAGAGAAACGTTTTGGTGGACGCGGGGGTGCTCAAGGGGTTCATGTACGACCGGCTCACTGCGATGAAGCACGGTGCCCAGCCCACGGGCAACGGCCGCAGGGAGTCCTTCAGGCACCGGCCCATCGTGCGGATGACCAACACCCTCATCACCCCGGGCGGCTCGGACCCCAGGGAGATAATATCAGCCACCCAGAAGGGGCTCATGGTGGCCAAGATGGGGGGCGGCCAGGTGAACACCAAGAACGGCGACTTCGTGTTCGAGGTCGCGGAGGGCTATCTCATCGAGGGGGGCGAGGTCGCGGAGCCGGTGCGGGGGGCCACCATAACGGGCAACGGCCCCAGGATACTGGAGACCATAGACATGGTGGGGTCCGACCTGGGGTTCACGGTGGGCACCTGCGGCAAGGACGGCCAGGGCGCGCCGGTCTCCGACGGCCAGCCCACCCTGAGGATCCCGGAGGTGGTGGTGGGAGGCGAGGTCTCCTAGCGGAGGGTGAGAGTAAATTACACCGTTTAACTTCTGGGAAGGAAACAAGAGCCATAGACGCAGCTTGGCGATCTATATTTCGGTAATTACCATAGGTTTCTCGGGGGACATTCACTGATTAAGGGGGCGAAGCCCCCTCTGTTGTCCCTCGACACTGTCGAGCTAGCCCTTGCCCAGCTCCCGGTACACGTCCCAGAAGACCTTGTAGAACCTGTCGTTGTCCGAGATGGACTTGTAGAACATCTTGTCCATCTGGTCGAGGTCGTTTGTGTTGACGACCACGTTGACCGACAGGGAGAAAGCGGTCATGTTGTCCATGGAGCGGAAGTCGTTGCCCACCAGCGCGAGGAACATCCTGCGCCGGGTGGAC
>JARFUL010000307.1 GCA_029289015.1 Syntrophobacteria bacterium
GGATGGGGCTGGTGGTCTGGCTGAACGCGGCCGAGGAAACCATTGCCCAAAGGATCAGCGCGCACGAGAAAGAGGGCTTTTCGCGGCCGCCGCTGAGGGGCGAGGAGGCCGCGGGCGAGGCGGCTCAGATACTCAGGGAGAGGGAGCCGCTCTACCGGGACGCGTCCCATGCCATAATAGAGACGGACGCGCTCGACCCGGGCGAGTCCGCGGCCCAGATAGAGAGACTCATTGAGGAGGCTCAGAAATGACGAAGAACAGTTTCGGGCACCTTTTCAGGGTAACCACCTTCGGAGAGTCCCACGGCCCGGCCCTGGGCGCGGTGGTGGACGGCTGCCCGCCGCACCTCCCCCTGGATGAGGAGTATCTTTCCAAGGAGATGGAGCAAAGGAGGCCCGGGACCTCGCCCGCTTCCACCACCCGCATGGAGCCGGACCGGGTGGAGATCCTCTCCGGCGTGTTCGAGGGGCTCACCACCGGCACACCCATCGGCCTGCTAATCCGGTCCACCGGCGCAAGGCCCAAGGACTATGACCACCTCCGCTCGGTCTTCCGGCCGGGCCACGCGGACTACACCTACTTCAAAAAGTACGGGATAAGGGACCACCGGGGCGGGGGCCGGTGTTCGGGCAGGGAGACCGCGGCTAGGGTCGCGGCCGGCGGGGTGGCCGGAAGATTCCTGGAGCGCGAGAAAATAGAGGTCCACGCATACACCCTGGAGCTGGGGGGCGTGCGGGCCGAGAGTTTTGACCTGGACAACGTTGACTCCAGCCCGTTCCTCTGCCCGGACCCGGACGCGTCTGCGCTCATGACCGAGAGGGTGGAGGAGGTGAAGGCCGCGGGCGACTCCCTGGGCGGCATCGTGGAGGTGAGGGTCTCGGGCGCGCCTCCCGGGCTCGGCGAGCCGGTCTTCGGCAAGCTCTCAGCATACCTCGCGTACGCGATCATGGGCATCGGCGCGGTGAAGGGGGTGGAGATAGGCTCGGGGTTCCACGCGGCCAAAAGGCTCGGCTCCGAGAACAACGACCCCATCCTGCCGGACGGGTTCGCGTCCAACAACGCTGGTGGTATACTCGGGGGCATATCCACCGGCCAGGAGATCGTGCTTCGGGCCGCGGTGAAGCCCATCTCCTCCATCGCTATCCCCCAGGACACCATAGACCAGGAGGGAAGGCCCACCACCATCCAGGTGGAAGGCCGCCACGACATATCCGCGGTGCCGAGAATCGTCCCGGTAATGAAGGCCATGGTGAGGATCGCGATCGCGGACATGGTGCTGATGCAGAGGGCTTTACAAGGATAGAGGCAAAGGGGGACGCGAACAGTATGGCCGCAAAAGGGCTACTCATAGTATTTACGGGGGACGGCAAGGGCAAGACCACCGCGGCCCTGGGCACCGCGCTGAGGGCTTCGGGCCACGGGCTGAGGGTGCTCATCATGCAGTTCGTCAAGGGGCCGGGCTGGGACTACGGGGAGCTCAAAGCGCTCGCCAAGATAGACAACGTGGAGGTGCGCCAGCTCGGCAGCGGCTTCATCTGGGAGAAGGAGTCCCTGGACGAGGACAGGAAGCTCGCGCAAGAAGGCTTTCGCCAGGCCAAAGAGGAGCTATCCTCCGGCCGCTGGGACATGGTGATCCTCGACGAGCTAAACATCGTCCTCTCCTACGGCCTCCTCGATGAAGGGGAGGTGCTGGGGGTTCTGAGGGAGCGGCCTTCGGGCCTTACGGTGATCATCACGGGCAGGGCCGCGTCCTCCAAGCTCGTTGAGGCCGCGGACATGGTCACCGAGATGAAGGAGGTAAAACACCCCTACCACGAGGAGGTGAAGGCCCAGAGGGGAATAGAGTTCTAGCACGCGAAATGTCCAAGCTCTTGTGCGCCCGCGTCCGGAGCCCCGAAGACCAGCCTTAATATCCCTATGATTGAAAGGACCGTCAAGACGGGTTTTGGCGCGAGGGAGCCGGATTTCTATGAAGACCTGAGTGACTGGGAGATCGAGATTGTCAAGGCCCAGTGCTCAAAGACCCTGGCCGCGCTCTCAAAAGGAAAGAGTCTGGCCGGTGTTATAGAGGTCGCGAGGAAGACCGCGGACAGCGCGGACCGGCTGCTGGAGAAGATCCTGGCAAAAAATCGCGTGGCCCTGGTCTGCAAAATCGGGTGCGACTACTGCTGCTACCTGCCCGTAGACGCCACTCCCCCGGGGGTTCTTCGGGTCGCGGCGTTTTTGAGAAGCCAGATGGACGGGGCCGCGCTCTCCCACATGGCCAGGCGCTTCTCGGACTCCGGCCCAAAGCCTTATACGCTGGACCAGGACGAAAGAGCCGGGTTCCTGGCTCCGTGCATCCTACTCAGGGATAGACAATGCCTGGCCTACGGAGCCCGGCCCCTCAGTTGCCGGGGTTACAACTCCATAGACGTGGAGTTGTGCAGGTCCGTGGTGGAGGGCCACAGAACGGAGAGGGGCGATCCTTCCAAAATTGCCCAGTGGAGGGTGGTATTTCACCTGGGCAAGGTGATGGAGCTCATCAACCTCGGGATGCTGGCAGGGCTATACCGCGTGGGCTATGCGCCCGCAAGGCTTGATTTCAGCGCGGCCCTGCTGATCTCCCTGAAGGACCCGGATGCTGCTGAAAAGTGGCTCGAGCGCGAGGAGGTGTTCTCAGGGGCCCAGATAAGGGGCGGGCCGGAACCGGGGCCGCGGTTCTGGTCCAGGTTCATGCCGGAGGAGGGGGGCCCAAGCTGAGGCGCGCTCAGCGTCGGCCCTTCTTTGATAAGTTTGACCCCCCGGATGTGCGGCTTTGGTCTTAAACCTGGAATCGGGTGATGAAGAGGGGCGCAGAAATAGAGCTTACGGTGTCGGGGCTCTCCTCAAAGGGGTTCGGGGTGGCCCGCAGGGAGGGCAGGGTGGTCTTCGTGGAGGGGGCCATACCCGGCGAGAAGGTCCTGGCGAGGGTGCTGGGAAAGAAGAAGGGGCATCTCAGGGCCCGGAAGCTGGAGCTCATCAGCCCCTCGCCCCACGAGGTGGCCCCCGAGTGTCCTCACTTCAGTACCTGCGGCGGGTGCTCCTGGCAGAACCTGGATTATGGCGTGCAGCTCAGGGAGAAGGAGTCCCTCATCAGGGAGAACCTCAGGAAGATAGCGGGCCTGAAAGATCCTCCAGTGGCCCCCGCGGCCCCTTCCCCCAGGCTCTACGGCTACCGCAACAAGATGGAGTTCACCTTTTCGCCCCAGCGCTGGGTCCTGGAGAGCGAACCCGAAGGGGTGGACAGGCTCTTCGGCCTGGGGCTTCATCCCAGGGGCCGGTTCGACAAGGTCCTGGAGATAACCGACTGCCGCATCGCGCCCCGGGAGTTTTCCAC
>JARFUL010000308.1 GCA_029289015.1 Syntrophobacteria bacterium
CAACGACCTCAACCTGACCAAGGTGGCCGGGCTCAGGGGCATCGACGTCCTGAACATAAACAGGCTGGCCAACGCGGTCAGGCCGGTGGTGCTTCCCGGAGAGACCCTGACGCTTAGGGTCGTGAAGGAGGGCCGGGAGCAGGGCCAGGGGGTGGCGTTTCTCGAGGACGGGACCATGGTGGTGGTGGCCGACGGGCAAAGGCACGTAGGCCGGGAGGTCCAGGCCACGGTGACCCAGATTCTCCAGACCAGCGCGGGCAGGCTGATCTTCACCGAGCTGGCGGGATGACCACAACAAAGAAGGTCTAAACGGGCCCGGGGCCTTAGGAGGCTTACCGGGCTCTTTGCTTATGGCGAAGGGGACAGGATCTGATAGCCCGAAGGTGATTTCACGGGACTTTCTCGTTGGGGCCCGGGACGAGGGGTTGAGGCTGGACGAGCTCCTGGCCCGCGACCTCGGCGTCTCCAGGTCCCTTGCCGCGCGTCTCATCCGGGAGGGAAAGGTGCTGGTGGACGGCCTCCGCGCCAAGCCCTCCACCAGGCCGCGGCCCGGCGCAGGGATTGCGGCCCGTTTTGAGGAGCCCGGGGACGAAGAAGCGCTAGCGCCCGCGCCCTTGGACCTGGACGTGCTCTTCGAGGACCGCGACCTCGCGGTGCTCAACAAGCCCCCGGGTTTGGTGGTCCATCCCGGCGCGGGGAAGCATGAGGTCACCCTGGTGGAAGGGCTCCTGGCGAGGTTCGGGCCGCTGCCCACCCTCCTGGGAGAAGACCGGCCCGGCGTGGTCCACCGGCTGGACAGGGACACCTCGGGCCTTATCATTATCGCGAGGACCCATGGGGCCCAGGCCGAGCTCTGTGCGATGTTCAAGGACCGGCGCATGGACAAGGAGTACCTTGCCCTGGCCTACGGCGCGCCCAAAGAGGGTTCGGGCGCGATAAGCGCGGCCATTGCCAGGCATCCCGCGAGGCGCAAGAAGATGGCCGTGGTGGAGGAGGGGGGCAGGCGTGCCGAGACAATCTACGAACTGGTGGAAGATTTCGGTGAGATCTCCCTCATCAGGCTGAACCTGGTGACCGGCCGGACCCACCAGATCAGGGTCCACCTGGCCCACATCGGCCATCCCGTGGTGGGCGATCTGGTCTACGGCGGCAGAGCGAGATACAGGACCATAAAGGAGACCGGGATAAGGGACGCGGTGAAAAAGGTCGGACGCCAGATGCTCCACGCGCACAGGCTCAGCTTCACCCACCCGGGGACCGGGGAGGCTGTTTCATTCACCGCGCCCATCCCCGAGGACATGGCCGGGCTCATTGACCTTTTAAGGAGCTTTTCGTGATGCTTCTCGTGGGGCTTACAGGGGGCATATGCTCGGGCAAGTCGGAGGTGCTCAAGATGTTCGGCGAGCTGGGCGCGCGCACCTTCGACGCGGACAAGGCCGCGCGACAGGCCCTCGCGCCGGGCTCGCCCGCGCTGAGGGAGCTCGTCAGGGAGTTCGGCCCCGGGATCGTGGACCCCAACGGCAGACTGATCCGCAGGAAGCTGAGAGAGCTCGCGTTCTTCGACGCGGAAAAGCGTAATCTTCTGAACCAGATAGTCCACCCCGAGGTGGATAAGATTATCAAATGGTGGCTTGAAGACCTCGAGTCCACCGGCGGGGAAAAGATCGCGGTGGTGGAGGTCCCGCTGCTCTTCGAGCTGGGGCTGGAGAACCGCTACCACCGGGTCGTGTTGGTCTGGGTAGAAAGGAAGACCCAGGTGGCAAGGCTCATGGCCAGGGACAAGATCAGCCCCGAGGAGGCGAAGGATACCCTGGTGCTCCAGATGGACCTTGATCTCAAGGCGAGGAAGGCCCACCTGGTGATAGACAACACCCGCGAGCCCTCCCATACCAGGGAGCAGGTGGTCCGGGCCGTGAGAGTGCTCCGGGCCTGGGCCAAAGAGCTCGACCTCGTGGCCGACTGAGTCCATCCGGACCGGCCCCCCAATCCCGCGCCGGCTTTTATCCCTCCGACTTTCCAAAACCGGCCCGTAAGACCAGGCGGGCCTTTAAGGGGATAGAATCTTGCGAAAATCGCGAAGGTCGGTTATTTTGAGGGAACTTGCAGGTTTTTTGGACAACCCGGGCAAAACGGTCCATGAAGATACTCATTGTCAAGCTGTCGTCCCTCGGCGACGTGGTCCACGCTCTGCCCACCCTTGAGGCCTTAAGGAGGACCTTTCCGGGAGCCGAGATATCGTGGCTCGTGGAGTCGGAGTGGGTCGAACTGATCCTTGGCCACCCGGCCCTCGATGAGGTGATAGTCTCTTCGAGAAAGGACTGGGTGAAGAGGCTCCTTCGCGGCGACCTGGAAGTGCTCAGGGAGGCCTCCTCGTTTATCCGCGGCATCAGGAGGCGGCGTTTTGACCTGGTGATCGATCTCCAGGGGCTGATGAGGTCCGGGCTCCTGGTGGGCCTCACCCGGGCCCGAAGGAAGCTGGGGTTCAACGGCACGAGGGAGTTCTCCTACATGTTCTACAACGAAAAGCTCCCCCCCTACGACCCGGACCTCCACGCGGTGCTGAGGTATCTTTCCGTTGCAGGCCACCTGGGCGCGGTCCCTGGGGAGCCGGTGTTCCGCATTCCCTGGGGCCGAAAGGAGGAGCTCGCGGCAGACAGGCTCCTCGGGCCCCTTGGGAACGAGCCCGGCCCCCTGGTGGCAATGAACGTGACGGGCAGCTGGGCCACCAAGAGGTGGGGCGCAGACAACTTCCGCCAGACCGCGAGGATGCTCATGGAGAGATCGGGCGCGAGGCTGGTCTTCGTGGGCGGCCCCGGCGACAGCGCGTACGTTGCCGCGGCATCCCGGGGGCTAAGTGGGAAGGGGTGTATCGATATTTCCGGCCAAACGGGGCTCAAGGAGCTGGCCTGCCTTCTCTCAAGGGCCGACCTCATGGTCACCACCGACTCGGGCCCCATGCACATATCAGCCGCGGTAAACACACCGGTGGTCGCGGTCTTCGGACCCACCGACCCCGCGCGCACCGGCCCCTTCGGCCAGGGGCACAGAACAATAACCGCAAATGTGGCCTGCAGGCCGTGCTTCAAGAGAAGGTGCCCCTACAACATGGAGTGCATGCGGGAGGTGGGGGCCCACGAGGTCTATCAGGAGGCAAAAGAGCTGCTTTTCGCGGGAAGCGGAGCGGTTTGAGGGGGCTGTGGGAAGAGAACGGCCGTGCAGGGCGCGGGTTTGAGGGAACGCGAAACAAACGGTCCGCCTAGGCAGCGGCCGGGGAGGTTTTATGGCTGTCAGCGAAACACTGCTCGAGATACTCGTCTGCCCCAAGTGCAAAGAGAAGGTTGAGCTGAACGAGGGGGGGGACGGGCTGGTATGCGGGGATTGCCGCGTCGTCTACCCCATTGAGGACGACATCCCCGTGATGCTCATCGAAGAGGCCAGGCCCCTGGACTGACAAGTGTCGGCTCTTTCCGTCGCGATCATCACCAAGAACGAAGAGGCGAACATCGAGGAGTGCCTCAGGTCCGTCTCCTTTGCCGACGAGGTCGTGGTGGTGGACTCCGGCTCCACGGACAGGACCGTTGAGATCTCCCTCAAGTATACCGACAGGGTGCACACCGAGCCGTGGCAGGGTTCCTTCTCCGCGCAGAAGCAGCTCGCGGTGGACCTGTGCCAGGGCCCCTGGATTCTGGTGGTGGACGCGGACGAGAGGGTGCCCGAGGAGCTCAGGGAGGAGATCCTCGGGGCCATGGGTCGCGCCGAAGGTTTCGCGGGCTACGAGGTGGGCAGGCGCAACCATTTCGGGCCTTCCTGGATCCGGGGCGGGGGCTGGTACCCGGACCTCTCGGTGAGGCTCTTCTTAAAAGAGAGGGGCCGCTTCGGCGCGCGCCTGGTCCACGAGAAGGTGGAGGTGGACGGGCCGGTGGCCCGCTTGAGCAATACCCTGGTTCACTACACCTACCGGAACGCGTCGGACTATGTCTTGCGCATGGACCGCTATTCCAACCTCGCGGCCCAGGAGCTCCTTGAGTCCGGGAAGAGGCCCACTGTGTCGGCAATAGTGCTGAGACCCCTTTACACCTTTTTCAAGATGTACGTGCTCAAGGCCGGGTTCCGGGACGGAATCAAGGGGTTCTTTCTCGCGGCGTCCTACGCGTACTATACCCTGTTAAAATACTTCAAACTCAAAGAGCTCACGGAGGGGGACGGCTGAGGTGGCCCCCCGTGCCACAATCCTGCACACCGAGTCCTCGAGAGGTTTCGGCGGCCAGGAGATGAGGCTCGTCCGGGTGGCCAGGGGGCTCGACCCGGGGGAGTTCAGGGTTCTAATCGCCGCGCAGCCCGACTCCCAGCTCGTCGCGCGCGGGCCCGAGTTCGGGCTCGACGTGCGGCCGGTCTCCATGCGGTCTGCGTTCGACCCGGCCGCGGTAATAAGGCTCGCAAGGCTCATCTCCCGGGAGGGGGTGGACATCGTGCACACCCACTCCAGCCACGACGCGTGGCTGGGGGGTCTCGCGGCCAGGTTCGCGTCCAGGCGCGCGGTGGTCGTAAGGACCCGCCACCTCCTCACCCCCATCCGCTCCACCTTCTCCTACCGGGTGCTGACCAGGATCGTCATCACGGTAAGCGAGGGGGTGCGCCGCTACCTCGTGGAGGAGGAGGGTCTCAACCCCGAGAGGGTGGTCGCGGTGCCCACCGGCGTGGACCCCGTGAGGTTCGACCCCGAAAGGGTGGAAAGCTCCCTGAGGGAAGAGCTGTCCATACCGGACGATTGTGTGGTTTTGGGCACCGTGTCGGTCCTCAGGGCGGCCAAGAGGCACACCGACCTGCTCAGGGCCCTGGTGGAGGTGAGAAAAGATTTTCCTCACGTGAGGCTCGTGATCTGCGGCGACGGCCCCATCCGGGACCGGATAGCGGGGGAGGTGGAGGAGCTCGGGCTGACGGACGCGGTCTTCATGCTGGGCGCGAGGTCCGACGTGGACCGGGTGCTCAAGGGGCTCGACATCTTTGTCCACCCCTCCCGCGCGGAGGCGCTCGGCACCGCGATCGTGGAGGCCGCGGCCATGGCCCTTCCCGTGGTGGCCACCAACGTGGGCGGCATCCCGGAGTGCGTGGTCCACGGCAAAACCGGCCTCCTCGTCCCCCCCTTCGACCCCCGCGCGCTGGCCGAAGCCCTCAAGGCCCTCCTCGGGGACCCGGAGCTCCTCAGAGCCTTCGGAAAGAGCGCGAGGGGGCTGGTGCTCGAGAGGTTCACCGAAGAGAAGATGGTTGAAAATACGGCCGTGGTATACCGCCGCGTCCTGAAGGAGATGGGGCTTTGAGACCCGTCTTGGTCTTTACCTACCACCACGTGAGCCCGAGGAGGGGGGACAAGTTCTCCGTGACCCCCGAGACCTTCGAGGCCCACCTGCGGGCCCTGGCCCAAAAGGGGTACGAGCCGCTCTTCATCCGCGACGCGGCCAAGCTCATCCGGGGAGAGGCCCCCGGGCCCGGCCGCGCGGTGGTGATAACCCTGGACGACGGGTATCTGGACAACTACCTCTTCGCGTTCCCCGTGCTCAAGAGGCTGAACATGAAGGCCACCATCTTCGCGGTGACCTCCTGGGTGGACGCGGCCACCGGGGGGTTCGGCATGAGGACGCGGCGCGACGCTCCTGTTACCCACGACGAGGCCAAGAGGCTCATCAAAGAGGGCAGGGCCGAGGACGC
>JARFUL010000309.1 GCA_029289015.1 Syntrophobacteria bacterium
GTTGTCCCGTATGGAGAGAATGGTGAAGCACGCCTCCACGCCCCCCGCGCCGCCCAGCACGTGGCCGATCATGGACTTGGTGGCGCTGATGGCCATCTTGTAGGCATGCTCACCGAACACCGTCTTTACGGCCAGGGTCTCGTTGAGGTCGTTGAGGTCGGTGGAGGTGCCGTGCGCGTTGATGTAGTCGACATCACCGGGTTTTACACCCGCGTCGTCCAGGCACATCTGCATGCACCGGGCCATGCCCTCCCCTTCGGGCGCGGGCGCGGCGATGTGGAACGCGTCGCCGGTGAGGCCGTAGCCCACCACCTCGGCCATGATGTTCGCGCCCCTCGCCAGCGCGAAATCGAGCTCCTCGAGGATCAAAACGCCCGAGCCTTCGGCCAGCACGAACCCGTCCCGGTCTATGTCAAAGGGCCTGGACGCCTTCTCGGGCTCGTCGTTCCTCGTTGAGAGCGCGCGCATCGCGCAGAACCCGCCTATGGCCAGGTCGTTCACCACCGACTCCACCCCGCCGGTAATCATCGCGGTGGCCGCGCCCCTCTGGATCAGCTTGAAGGCCTCTCCGATGCCGTGGGTGCCCGCCGCGCACGCGGTGACCACCGAGGTGTTGGGGCCCTTCGCGCCGTGCATGATGGATATCTGGCCCGGGGCCATGTTCGCGATGACCATGGGGATAAAGAAGGGGTTCATCCTCCTGGGCCCGGCCCTTATAAGGATCTTGTGGTGGTGCGCGATGGAGGAGAGGCCGCCCATGCCCACGCCCATGACCACGCCCACCTGGGGCCCGAGCTCCTCGGTGATCTTGAGCCCGGAGTCCTCAACAGCCATGGAGGCCGCGGCCACGGCCATGTGGATGAACCTGTCGAACCTTCTCACTTCCTTTTTGGACAGCCAGTTCAGGGGATCGAACCCCTTGACCTCACCCGCGATGGTGGTGGCGAATGCCGACGCGTCGAACTGGGTTATCGGCCCGATGCCGGAAACCCCCGCGACGCAGTTCGCCCAGGACTCCTCCGTGTTGAGCCCCAGCGGCGTCACCATTCCCATTCCGGTCACCACAACCCTGCGGGAGCAGCATTTATTATCCAAGTCGAGTCTCCTTAAGCGTCCTCAATGGTGAGGTTTACCACCCAATCTTATGCCCTGGCGGATATGAAGTCCAGAACATCCTGAACCGTGAGAAGCTTCTCCGCGTCCTCGTCGGATATCTCGTAGTCGAACTCCTCCTCCATTGCCATTATGAGCTCCACGAGATCCAGAGAATCGGCCCCCAGGTCGTCGAGAAAGGTGGCGGAGTTGGGGATATCCTCGATCTCGTGTCCCAGTTGTTTGGAAATGATCTTTTTGATCCTCAGTTCAATATCGCTCATATTAAGCTTTCCTCCTTGGAATATTCAACCCCTTCGGGGGTGATCTACATGTATATTCCCCCGTTTACGTGAATCACCTGGCCGGTGATGTACCCGGCCTCCTCACCGGCTAAAAAGGCCACCGCGTTCGCCACGTCCTCGGCCGCGCCGAACCTCTTGAGTGGAATCATATCTAGATACGCGGCCTTCACCTTGTCGCTCAGCACCGCGGTCATGTCGGTCTCTATGAAGCCCGGGGCCACCAGGTTCACCGTGATGGACCTCGCGGCCAGCTCCCTGGCCGCAGACTTGGTGAGCCCGATGAGCCCGGCCTTGGAAGCGGAGTAGTTCACCTGGCCCGCGGACCCAAGGAAGCCCATCACTGAGCCGATGTTCACTATCCTGCCGGACCGCTGCTTCATCATGGGCTTTGCCACGGCCCTAAGGCACAGAAACGCGCCCTTGAGGTTCACCGCGAGCACCCGGTCCCAGTCCTCCTCCTTCATGCGCACCAAGAGGCCGTCTCTCACCACCCCCGCGTTGTTCACCAGCACGTCGATGCGGCCGAACTCATCCATGAGCCTTGCGAACCCCTCTTCCACCTGCCCGGGGTCGGAGACATCGAAGCCCAGCACCATCGCGCTCCCTCCCGCGGAGATAATCTCCTGGGCCACCTCCCGGGCCTTGTCTTCGCTGGCGGAGTAGTTCACCGCGACCTTGGCGCCCATGCCGGCCAGCCTGAGCGCGACCGCCCGGCCTATGCCCCGGCCTGCGCCTGTCACCAGGGCCACCATGTTCTGATCTTCACCCAAGGTTCGTCCTCCCTTAAGTCTATATGGCGGCTAACCGCGCTTTTCGGCCTTTATCTTCTCTATAAGCGCGGGCACCACGTCGAAGAGGTCCTCCACCACCCCTATGGTGGCCACGTTGAAGATGGGCGCGTCGGGGTCCTTGTTTATGGCCAGGATGTTGTCCGAGGACTGCATACCCACCAGGTGCTGGATCGCGCCGGAGACCCCCAGCGCGATGTAGAGCTTGGGGGACACGGTCTTGCCGGTCTGGCCCACCTGGTGCGCGTAGGGCATCCAGCCCGCGTCCACCGCGGCCCGGGACGCGCCCACCGCGCCGCCCAGCAGGGAGGCCAGCTCCTCGAGCATCTCGAACTTGTCCGGGGTGCCCAGACCCCTCCCGCCGGTGACTATGACCTCCGCGTCCGCCAGGTTCGCGGTCTCCTTGGTCTCCCTTACGACCTCCACCACCTCCACCCGGCTCTCGAGCCAGGTCTCGTCCGGGTTCACCACCTCGACCTGGCCCTGCCTCGACTCGTCGGGAGCTAGGGGCTTCATCACCCTGGAACGGACCGTGGCCATCTGGGGGCGGGTGTGGGGGCACAAAATGGTGGCCATCACGTTGCCGCCGAACGCGGGGCGGGTCTGGTAGAGGAGCCGGTCCTCGTCGCCTATGTCCAGCTCCGTGCAGTCTGCGGTGAGCCCGGTCTGGACCCCCGCCGCGACCCTGGGTATGAAGGAGCGCCCTATGGAGCTCGCGCCCGCGAGTATTATGTCGGGCTTGCGCTCCTTTATTAAATTTATGAGCACCTTGGAGTAGCTCTCGTCGTTGAAGTGCGAGAGCGCGGGATGGTCCACGTAGATGACCTCGTCCGCGCCGAAGGAAAAGAGCCTTTGGGCCTCATCCTTGAGCCCGTGGCCCAGGAGCACCGCGGTGAGGTTCTGGCCGAGCTTGTCCGCAAGAGACCTCCCCGCGCCCAGGAGTTCGAACCCCACCCTGGCTATCTCGCCCGCGACCTGCTCGCAAAAGACCCACACGCCCCGGTAATCGGAGAACACGGCCTCCTCGGCCACCTCCTTCCTCGGCATGGTGATGGCCTCCACGGGGCACTCGTCCACGCACATCCCGCACAGGTCGCAGTCGTCGCCCACCACCGCGACGTCATCCTCCATCTCGATGGCCCCCACGGGGCAGACCTCAACGCACTCCTCGCACCCGGTGCACTCGTCTCTGTCGATTATCGCCTTCATATTCCCTTTATCTTCATTCCTTTGATCAACTCGTAGAGCCTCGCGGCGATCTCCTCGGCGGTGCCGGACACCGTCTCCTTCTTGCCGGACCTCTCGGGGGTGAAGACCTTGACCACCTCGGTGTAGGAGCCGTTGAGCCCCACCATCCCGGGCTCAAGGCCCAGGTCGGCCGCGCCCAGCACGGGAATCTCGGCCTTCTTGGCCCTCATCTTGCCTCTCAGGGAGGGCAGCCTGGGATCGCCTACCTCCTTCACCACGGTGATGAGCCCTGGACAGGGCAGCCTCAGCACCTCGTAGCCGAAGTCCATGAGCCTGTGGACCGTTATCCTTCCGTCCGCCACGTCCACAATCTTGGACACGAAGGTCGCGTAGGGCACATCGAGGTGGCAGGCCATCTCCGGCCCCACCTGCGCGGTGTCCCCGTCCGAGGCCTGCTTGCCGCAGACCAGGATGTCGAACCCCCCGAACTTCTCCACCGCGTTGGCCAGGGTGAGGGAGGTGGCCCAGGTGTCTGCGCCCGCGAAGGCTTTATCGGAGAGCAGAACCGCGTGGTCGATGCCCATGCCCAGGGCCTGCCTGAGGGCCTCCTCGGCCTGGGGCGGGCCCATGGTGATCACGGTGGTCTCCCCTCCGTAGCGGTCCTTGAGCATAAGCCCCGCCTCGATCGCGTACATGTCGAAGGGGTTGATGATGGATTCGACCCCCTCCCTCTTCAGGGTGTGGGTCTCGGGGTCCAGCTGCACGGACTTGGTGTCTGGAACCTGCTTTATAAAAACAGCTATCTTCATGGAATCCTTTTCGCAAAAAAACCGGTCCGCAGGAGCTCTACCCGGCCGCCTGCGTTCCGGGCCCTTAGAGGAAGCTCTCCTTGATCCTCCCGTACTCCTTGTTCAGCTCCTGGCCGATAATGTTCCTCTGGATCTGGTTGGTCCCCTCGTAGATCTGGAGAACCTTCGCGTCCCGCATCATCTTCTCCACGGGATAATCCTTCATGTACCCGTAGCCGCCGAGCACCTGGACCGCGTCGGTGGTCACCTTCATGGCCGCGTCCGATGTGAAGACCTTGCACATCGCGGAGTACTTGGAGATGTTCTTGTTGCCCGCGTCTATGTGGCGGCAGACCGCGTAGAGCAGCGCCCTCGACGCCTCGGTGAGGGTGGCCATGTCCGCGAGCATGTGGCTTACCGCCTGGAAGGAGATTATGGGCTTTCCGAACTGGACCCGCTGCCGCGCGTACTCCACCGCTACGTCCAGCGCGCCCTGGCACAGCCCCACCGACTTGGCGCCTATGCCGGGCCTCGTCTGGTTGAAGGTGCGCATGGCCAGGATGAACCCCGAGCCCTTCCTGCCCACCATCCTGTCTTCGGGGATCCTGCAGTCGTTGAAGATCAGCTCCCGGGTGGCGGAGCACCTGAGACCCATCTTCTCCTCCTTCTTGCCGTAGGAGAACCCCGGGTCCCCGTCCTCCACCACGAAGAAGGTAGCGCCTCTGGCGCCCTTGCCCCTGTCCGTCAGCGCGATGACGGTGTAGATCTCCGCTTCGCCGCCGTTGGTTATCCACTGCTTGGTGCCGTTGAGCACCCAGTGGTCCCCGTCCTTCACCGCGGTGGTGCGTATCCCCGCCGCGTCGGAGCCCGCGCTGGACTCGGTGAGCGCGTACGCGCCCAGCTTCTCGCCGGTGGCTATCTGGGGAAGGTAGCGGGCCTTCAGCTCCTCGGAGCCCCCGAGCATTATGGGCATGGCCCCCAGGCCCGAGGCCGCGTAGGAGGTGGAGGTGCCGAGGCAGACCCTGGAGAGCTCCTCCAGAACCAGGCAGATCTCCAGGATGCCCCCCCCGAGCCCGCCGTACTCCTCGGGCACGAAGATCGCGTAGAGGTCCGCCTCCGCCATAGCCTTGAGGGCTTCCCGGGGAAACTCCTCCTTCTCATCCAGCTCCGCCCTTATGGGCTTTACTTTCTCATTGGCTATCTGGGCCGCCAGCTCCTTCATCATGAGCTGCTCTTCGGTCAGGAAGTATTCCACCTCGCACTCCTTCGCTCGTCAGACAGTCTTCTCGCGCGGGCCGGAAAGAGGCCGTCCGTCCTATTTCTCGCCGGTCTCGATGATCTCCCTGCCGCGGTAGAAACCGCAGTGAGGACAGGCCCTGTGGGGAAGCTTGGGCTCGTTGCACTGGGAGCACAGGGAGAGGCTCGGGGTTTTAAGAGCCTGGTGGGCCCTGCGCTTGTTCCTTCGTGACTTCGAGTGTTTTCTTTTTGGTACCGCCACTTTTCTTTCTCCTGGTTGATAATATTATGGCCCTCAACGGTTGAGGACCAGGGATTTCAGGCTGCTTAAGGGGGCGGACGACTCTTCCGCTCCGCACTCGCACCCCCGGCTGAGGTCTTTCCCGCACCGGGGGCAGAGCCCCTTGCATCCTTCGCTGCACAGGAAGCGGTAGGGCAGGGCCAGGTTCAGCTCCTGGGTCATGGCAAAGCCCAGGTCTATCACCCGGCCGTCGAAAAAGGCCACGTCCAGCTCATCCTCTTTGAGTTCCACCTCACCCTCAAGCCCGGCTTCGGGGTGGACCAGATGGTACTGGAACTCCCTGTCCACCCTGTATGGATGGCTCTCGAGGCACCGGGCGCACGTGAGGGTCAGAGTCGTGCCCATGCGGCCCTTGACCACAAGGCCGCGGCCAGCGGTCCGGCTGATCTCCACCTCCGCAAAAAGCTCGCTCTGGGGCTTTGCTCCCTCACACCCCGAGAGCGCCCCTTCGAGGGCCTCCGGGGCCACTTGGAAGCTCACAACCCTGCCCGAGCTCGGTATGTCGTTAAGACTCAATCTCATTTTAAAAAAAAAGCTATTAGCTTCGGGGTCGGGTCGGGCCCCCGGGGAGACCGGCCCGGTTAAGCTGAATTTCTAAATATAAATAACTCAGAGATTATGTCAAGAGGATTTACCCTATTACCCACTAGGGTTTTCTCCCCCGGCAAAGCGCTCTCCCCGCCTGTGTCCAAAGGTTCCTCCGGGCGCTCGCCGCGCGGTCAAGCCCCCCCGGGAAACGGGCGCGCGAAAGGGACCTCTTGCAGGGGCCTTGGGTCAGAAGTGCGGGATGAATCCGAAGCTCCGGTAGATCTCCTGCGCGATCTCGGACTTGATGAACTCGATGAACTTCTCCCCGTTCCTCGGGTTCGGCGGGTCCTTCATTAGTGTTATGTAATAGTTGACCCTCTCCTTCTGGTCGAGCCCGGGGCCCGGCTCCACCTGGGCCACCTTCAGGCCCTCACGGAGCGCGTGGCTCACCTCGGTGGCCCACACGGGGCCCACGTCCACGGTGCCCAGCCTCATCCTGAGCGGGGTCTCCCGGTGGTGCACAATGGTGAGGATGGTGGTGCCCTCCTCCCTCTTTTGCTCCATGATGGTGCGCACCAGCTCCTCGCCCCCCGCGTCCCGGTACATCTGGACGATGTAAAGGCCTATGTCCTCAACGTCCGGGTTGGGCTGGCTTATCCTCACGTCCGCGCGGCCAAGGTCCTGGACCCTCTCGATATTTGCGGGGTTGTCCGCGGGGACCATGAGCACGATCTTGTTGTGGAGGTAGACGAAGGGGGACCCCTCGCTTACCAGGCCGGCCGCAACGAGCGCGTCCATGCCCTCCTTGGAGACCGAGGAGTATACATCCGGCCTGCCGGTGATTATCACCTCCTGGCCCGCGTCCAGGTCCTCGAATATCGCGCCCCCCGCGAGTATCTGCTTGAGCTCCAGACCCGGCGGCAGGGTCTCGCAGTAGATGTTTTCTACCTCCGGGTGGGCCTTGGTGAACGCGGCCAAGAGCTCGGGCATCGCGATGAACTGGTTGCCCGCGAGAAAGAGCACCAGGTCTGCCATCTCCCGGGTCTCGTAATTGATGAGGTCGTCCCGCCTGGCAAAGGGAATTTTGGGCATCCGGGCCCTCTTTGCTTCTTCGGTCATGCCATCGAGCCTCCTCTTTTTTGGGGGGGAGCCCGCCCGAGGCCCGCGTCCTCTCCCGCGCGGGTGAAAAACATCGCTCTTCCTCCCCCTTTGTTAATACTTTGCAGGCGGTTACGTCAAGACCTTTCCCCCGGCCAGGGGGGCATCTTTCAACCCCCAAGGGGGGCCCGAGAGACGTTGAGACCCAACTTTCATAAAACCGGTAAGGTCAGGGGCCACAACGCGGACCTTGCCTTCAGGTTCCTGCCGCTGCCCAGGGTGCCGCTCCTGCTTCTCTGCTGGGACGAGGCCCCGGCTAGAAGAGGGTCCCCCTGAACAGGACCAGCACGTAGATCGCGTAGCCCGCAAAGAGGGCCGCGCCCTCCAGCCGGTTTACCCTGCCCTTCAGCCCCTTGAAGGACGCGCAGATGGGCAGCAGGGCCAAAGACGCGAAGACCATTACCGGGAAATCCCTCACCACCGCGGCCCTGGACACGCTGAGCGGCTGGAGCATGGCCGGGATCCCCAGTATGCCCAGGGTGTTGAAGAGATTGGACCCCACCACGTTCCCCACTGCAATGTCGTCCTGGCCCTTGAGCGCGCCCGTGAGGGTGGTGGCCAGCTCGGGCAGGGAGGTGCCCAGGGCCATCATGGTGAGGCCTACCACCAGCTTGGGAATCCCCAGCCCATGAGCGATGCCCACCCCTCCGTAGACCAGCATCCTGCTCCCCGCGACGAGAAGCACGAGCCCCACGGCGAGATACACAATGGAGCCCTTCAGGGCCAGGCGCGCGGACGCGGGAGGCGAGGCCGCGCTCTCCAGGATGGGGTCTCTCTCGCCCCGCGCGGCCCTCATCCCCAGCCAGACCAGGATCAGAACGAGCCCCCCGAAGAGCAAAGCCCCCTCCCCCCGGGTGATGAGCCCGTTGAACGCGAAGATCCACGCGAGCCCGGTGGACATCAGCAAAAAGGGGTACTCCTTGGTAAGGAGGGTGGAGTGTATGAGCACCGGCCGGACCAGGGAGGTGAGCCCCAGGATAAGGCCGATATTGGCGATGTTGGA
>JARFUL010000310.1 GCA_029289015.1 Syntrophobacteria bacterium
CACCCGCAGGCTCGGCATCCAGTGGGGCGGGTCCCACAGCAGGAAGACCGACCGCGGCGAGTCCACCCTGGCCGGTGCTCTCACCGGGGCCCCTGGCCACCTCGCGGTGAACGTGCCGCCCTCCGCCGCGTTCGGCGGCATAGGCTGGACCTTCTCCAGGCTCGGAGACACCATGTCGTCGCTCTCCGTGGCCATCCAGGCCCTTGAGAACGAGGGTTACGGCCGGGTGATCTCCTCCCCGAAGATAATCACCATGAACAACCAGAAGGCCTCCATCGTGCAGGGCAAGCAGATCCCCTACCCCAAGCAGACCGAGGACGGGATCTCCACCGAGTTCATCGCCGCAACCCTCTCCCTTGAGGTCACCCCGAAGGTTACGCCCGACAACCGGATACAGATAAAGATCGTAGCCAGCAAAGACGCTCCGGACTTCACCAATACGGTGGGCGGTGCTCCCTCCATAGACACCCAGTCGGCCGAGACGACCCTGCTGGTGAACGACGGGGATACCGTGGTCATCGGCGGCATCGTCACCAGGGACGACTCCACCTCCTTCGACAAGGTGCCTGGCTTCGCCGACATTCCCATCCTGGGGTGGTTCTTCAAGTCCAAGTCCAGGGTGCTCACGAGCTCCGAACTCCTGATCTTCGTGAGCCCGAGGATAGTGCAGCTCTAGAGAGGACCCACAAGCATATAAAGGCCCGGGGAGAATAATCCCCGGGCTTTTTTATTTATCGCGCTGTGGAGCTAGAACTTAGGCTTGGACCGCACCTCGATCTCCTGCACGCGGGCGCGCAGCTTTTTCTTCCCTGCCCGGCGGGTCTTTCGGGCCCGCCTGGGCCTGCGTATCCTTCTTCCGGCCACCTTGAAGGCAAATTCGGCCATCGCGTCGTAGTATGGACCGGCCCCCTTTTCCTGGAGGTCGTAATGCCCCGCTCTGGGCACCACCACGAGCTGCTTGCTCCTGGCAGGCGAGTGCTGGTGGAGGGTCATGGACTCGATGAGCCCCACCACCTCGTCCTCCTGGCCGTGGATGACCAGGAGGGGAATGTCCAGCTCCCCTATCTTTTCCAGGTTGCCGAACCCCTCTTCTTCGGTGATTCCCAGCGGGTCTGCGCTTAGCCCCAGCCCTTCGACCAGGGCCTTCGGCCTCGAAAAGCCCGCAACAAGGATAAGGCCCGCGACCTCCCCGGGGAACCGGGCGGCCACGTCAAGGGCCGCCGCGGTGCCCAGAGACCTGCCCATTAAAATAAGGGGGCCCGTAAAGGAGTGATCTTCGCGCCACCCCTTCACATACCCGAAGACCGCGGCCGCGTCGTCGAGCAGCGCTCCAGGGTCCCGGTGGCCGGATGAGCCTCCGGTGCCCCGGTATTCCGCGGCCACGAGGGAGAGTTCTCTTCGGACCAGGATGGACCCCTCGCCGTCGTAGTCGGATGCCACCTCCCCTTCCCCGGGGAAAGAGAGGATCATGGGGTCCTCAGGGGAGGCCGCGTGAAACCTGACCCTGAGCTCCGCTCCCTGGGCCGCGTCTACGAGGTGATCCGATTCGGGCCTGAGCGGTCCCCGTTCGCGGCCGGGGCCGAAGAGGGTTTCAAGGGCTTCCTGCCTGTCCATTTCCCCTGCCTGTGACATCTATCAGAATTCTCCCGAACTTCTCTTCCGCCTCGGAGGGGCGGACGTATATCGGCCTGAGCGAGCCTGGCTCCCCGGCCTCGCGCGCTGCGATCTTCTCCGCGCCCATGATAGCGACGTTGACCGGGCTGGGATAGGCCTCGCTCTCGGGCGCGATGGAGAGGTTTCCCCCGGCTGCGGCTTCAAGGCGTTTTCTGTACAGATACGCGCCCTCCCCCGCAAGGGTCGCGTCCGGGGCCAGGGAGAGAGCCTCTTCGGGCTCCATGAGCACAAAGGGGGTGACCCTCTCCAGCCCCGACGTTTCCGAGGACCTGTAGGCCGCGGCATAGACCCTCTTTTTGCCCGCGTCGGTGAGCACCAGCGCGGCGGCATAATCTCCCCTCAGCCCCCGGGCCACCACGTCGAGGGTGGGCACCCCGGCAAGGGGAGTCCCGAGCCCCCGGGCCAGCCCCACGGCCGCGGCTATCCCCACCCTGAGCCCGGTGAACCGGCCCGGCCCCAGGGATACGGCCACCCCGTCTAGCTCCCGGGGGGCCGTGCGCGCGTTGTCCAAAACCCGTATTATCTCGGGGAAGAGATGCTGGGAGACCAGGTTCTCCGACCTTACGGTGACCTCGGCGAGGATCTTCCCGCGCTCCGCCACCGCGACGCCTGAAAACGGCCCCGAGGTCTCTATTCCCAGGACCCTCATCAGCGGTCCATGACTAGGCGGGCGATGTCGTTGTAGAACACTAGGATCGCGAGCATGATTATGATAACCAGCCCGGCCCGCTGGGCAATGGCCTGGTTCCGCTCGGATAGCGGCTTTCTCTGGATGAACTCAATGGTGAAGAACAGAAGGTGCCCCCCGTCGAAGATGGGGATGGGCAGAAGGTTCAGAATACCGAGGTTTATGGAGAGGAGCGCGGTGAAGAAGATGAGGTCCACCAAACCCTTTTTCGCCTGCTGGCCCGCCATCTGCGCGATGCCGATGGGCCCCGCGAGGTTCTTCGCGGAGATCTCCCTCACGAGAAGCTTCTTGATGATCACCACGATGAGCCGGGTGATGTTCCAGGAGTAT
>JARFUL010000311.1 GCA_029289015.1 Syntrophobacteria bacterium
GGTGGGCACCGCGACGCCCAGCGCGGTGATGCACATGGTGGACACGGCCGCGACAAAGGGCAGATTGAGGGAAAACGCCTCGATTATTAAATAAAAAGAGAGCGCGGTGAAACCCCATATTCCCAGGGTGATGGCAAAAGAGCCCAGGAGATCCAGCGGGCTTCGGAATATGGAAAGGCCGCGGAGAAAGGAGTTTACCACCTCTCCTAGCCGGGCCGCGACCCCGGGGGGCACCAGGGAGGGCGGGTCTTTTAAGAACTCGGACACCTTCGCGCTCTTCAGGTGCGCGAGATAAAGGACCAGGAGACCCAGGGCCACCACCAGCGCGAAGAGCCTCGCGCCCACCTTCACCGGGCCGGGGACCTGTGCGACGTTGAGGGAGAGCGCAAGCAGCAACACCACGACCACGGAGTCCATGAGCCGCTCCACCACCACCGTGGCCAGGGCTGCGGAGGTATCCACCTCGGACCTTCGCGCTAAAATAATGGGCCGGGCCAGCTCCCCTATCCTGGCCGGGAGCAGGGTGGACGCCATGTAACCTACCATGGTGATTGGAAATATGAGCCTCTGGTTGAGGCTCGCCACCGGCCTGAGAACCACCTGCCACCTAAGGGACCTCAGCACCGAGGCCACGACCATGGCCAAGAGAGAGAGCAGCGCGGGCCAGGTCCTGAACTCCCCCAGCGCGCGGCCCACGCCGTCGAGGTCCACACCCCTTACGGCCAGCCAGAGGAAAAGCCCCCCCCACCGCGAGCCCCACCGCGACCTTGAGACCCCGCTTCATCGGGTGAACCCTCCGGCCGCGTTCATGCCCAACCCCCCGAGCAGCCAGAACATCAGCGCCTGGTCGTCCCCCCAGAAGGACCCGAAGAAGATGTTCACCATGAACCCCGCGACCATAACCCACGTCGCGAGGGCAAAGGTCCTCGGCCAACCCTCGACCCCCTGTTTTGGCCAGAGCCTCCTCAAAAGCGCGAAGACCAGGTAGCAAAAGGCCAGGAGCCCCTGCACGCCGAGCTGGTACGCGAGCCCCAGGAAGCTGTTGTGGGGGTCTGTGTAGCGCTGGATAAAGGCGTTCTCCGTGTCCCTCTTCCTGTCCATGTCCCTCCCGAAGCCGTGGGGCTTGAGGGGGTTTTTCAGGACAATGTCCAAATTGTACTTGAGGGAGCCCATCCTGTGGCCCAGGGACGACTGGGGGCCGAAGAGCCCCTCCACCTCCTTCGGGCTCAGCCTGAGGATGTTCTTCAGCCCTTCGGTGCGCACCGATTCGTCCACCCTGACGATCCAGCCCGCCTTGAAGAACGCTGCCCCTATCAGCAGGAGCGGGAGCGCGACGCAGATGATCCCCCTGCGCCCGTAGAAGAGGAAGCCCAGGAGGAATATCTCCAGGACCAGAGCCAGCCACGCGGCCCTGGAGAAGGTAAGCGCGATGGCCGCTAGGTTGAGCACGAGGGCCAAAAGAACCAGGGCGCGGGGAAACTCCCTGGCCCGCGCGACGAGATACGCGCCCAGGTACGCGAGGAACAGGGAGTGGTAGAGCCCCGCGACCAGGCCGCCGGAGTCCCTGTATCCGCCGCTCCTGTAGGGCACCACCACATGCTCGAAGATATAGGTCAGGGACTTCTTGCCCAACAGGGGCATGACCTTGGGCCCGGCCTTGAGGATAAAGACCACTATGGTGCCCACCCCGAACGCGATGGAGCAGACAACAAGGGCCCACACCACCGGCCGCGCGTCGCCCTCCTCTTTGAAATTGCAGAAGACCAGGTAGAAAAGAAGGATGTTCTTGAAGAGCTCCCCCCTCAACTCCTTGAGCGACACCGGGAGGTTGATGGAGAAAATAAGGGATATGAGCACCGTGAGGGTGAAGATGATGAACGGCGCCTCCAGGCCCGAGGGAGCTATGACCTCTTTGCCCCTCAGTCTTATGCGCCCGGCCCAGGCCACCGTCGCGAGGATTATGAGGCTGTCCCTTATGGTGGTGGTGGACCGGATGGGCAGGACCACCACCAAAAGACCGATCGCGGCCAGGATGACCCATTTGAGCCTGGTGTCCCAAATCTCAGACGTAAGGGCTTTTGCAGCCGGGTTATCGGTCATGTCCAGGAGCCTACCTTATGTAGAAGTAGGTCTTCTTGAGGGTTACGCCCATCGCGCGGCATATCTCTTCCACGCCCGCCTCCCTCTCGCGCTCCATCCCGGTCACCGCGAGGATGACCTCCTTAGCCCCGTGCTCTTTGATGAGGGAAGCCAGGGCTTCGTAGTCTCCCAGCACCGGGTAGCCCCGGATGCGCTTCTCCTGCTTCCTCGGGTCGTCGTCCACGAACCCCACCGGGCTCAGGGGGAGGTTCGGGTTGTTCAGTATCTCCCTCAGGGTCAGCTCGCCCTTGTCCCCCGCGCCGTAGATGATTATGGGCAACCCTTCCCTGGCCACGCTCCTCTTGGCCGACTCTCCGATTATCCTGAAGGAGAGCCTGGTGCCGGCCACGAACACGAAGAGCAAGAACCAGTCGATTATGAAGACCGCCCTTGAGAAGCTGATGAACCGGTAGGCCAAAAGGATGAGAAGGACCGAGAGCACGGAGCCCAGGGTCACGGCCTTCATGTAGGTCACAAGCTCCGGGATGCCGGTGTAGCGCCAGAATCCCCGGTAGACGCCCATTATTGAGAAGCACGCGTACTTGGCCGCGATGACGATGGGCAGCGACTTCAGGAATATCTTGAAGTTGGCCGCGTACTCGGGCCCCTCGAACCTGAGGAGGTAGGAGATGTAGTAGGCCGCTGAGATGAGCACGAAGTCGAGCATCACCTCGAAGAGCCTGCGGCGGTAGGTGATCTCCACCCAGAGCGGCGTGAGGTTCTCGTTCTTGTAGACCAGGGGCTTCTCCTCCTCGGGGTAGACCCTCACCTTGGCCAGGTAGAGCCAAAGAAGCCCCACGATTATTACGAACAGCAAAATAAGGGTGAAGAAGGTGTGGAAGCTCAGGTAGTAGTGGGCCAGGGCCAGCGAGCCCCCCGCGGCGGAGAAGAAATATAGGATGATAACTGCCCTTCGCTCGGAAAATCCCAGGGCCACCAGCCTGTGGGAGGAGTGGTCCGTGCCGCCCCTCGATACCGGCCTCAAGAAGACCTTGCGCATCACCGTGACAAAGGCCGTGTCCAATATGGGCACAACGAGGATCAGCGCGGGTATGGCCACCACCGAGACCACGTTCCCGGGCTTCCCCAGGGAGCCGCCTATGGAGACCGCGCCCAGAAGGAACCCTATGAACAGGGAGCCGGAGTCCCCCATAAAGATAGACGCGGGGTTGAAGTTGAAGACGAGAAAGCCAACGAGCGAGCCTATGAGGGCCGCGATGAACCACGAGCTGCCCGCCGGTCCGTTGGCACCGGTGAACCCTATGGCCAAGAGGAGAAACACGGAGGAGATGATCCCCACGCCTGCGGCCAGGCCGTCCATGTTGTCCAGGAGGTTGAGCGCGTTGGTGAGCCCCACCAGCCAGACGAAGGAGACCAGCACGTTGAGGGTGAGGGATTCGAACCACTCGGCCCGTATCCCCGCGGAGACCAGCACCCCCGCGAGGATTATCTGGATGGAGAGCTTTGTCTGGGGATTCAGGGACTTAAGGTCGTCGATGAACCCGAGAAGGAACATGAGGGTGCAGGCCATGAGCACCATGAGGTCCCTGTAGTCCAGGGAGGCCATGAGCCCCCCGGCCCGGGCCGCACCGACCCCGATGATGAACGACGCGAATATGGCCGCGCCCCCCATGAGCGCGACCGGCCTCTTGTGCCAGCGGTCCTCCTTGGGCCTGGCCACCAGATTGCGGGATATCGCGAGCCTTCTCGTCAGCGCGGTAAGGCCGATGGATGCGGCCAGGCTGACCACAAGTACGACAAAAAAGGACGCTAAAGTCATATCCTACTTTTTGAAGTAGTCGATCACCGACTTTATGGTCGCGTCGAGGTCAAAGCTGGGTTCGTAGCCTATGAGCTCCCTGGCCTTGGCAAGGTCCGGAAGCCTGCGCATCATGTCCTCGAAGCCCGGGCCGTAGGCCTTCTCGTAGGATACGAACTCTACGGGCGACGGGCTGGCGGTCATCTCCTTCACCCTGTTGGCCAGCCCCTCGATGGTAATCTCCTCCTCGGAGCCGATGTTCACCACCTGGCCCAGCGCGGCCTCGGTGTTCATGAGTTTTACCAGCGCGCGCACCGCGTCCTTCACGTGGGTGAAGGACCTCTTCTGCTGCCCGTCCCCGTGGACCTCGATGGGCTTGCGCAAAAGGGCCCTCTTCACGAAGTTAGGGAGAACCATGCCATACTCCCCCGTCTGCCTGGGCCCCACGATGTTGAACAGCCTGGCCACCACCACGGGCAGCTTCTTCTCGTCGAAGTACGCGAGCGCGAAGAACTCGTCCAGGGCCTTGGAGCACGCGTAGGCCCACCTTCTGAGGGACGTGGCCCCCATGAGCAGATCCGCGTCCTCCGCGAGGGCCCCCAACTCGGTGGCCCTGCCCATGAGCTTGCCGTAGACCTCGGAGGTGGAGCTTATGAGGACCTTCCTCTTGTGCCGGTTGGCCAGCCTCAGCACCATCTCCGTGCCCTTGACGTTGGTCTCCAGGGTCTCCACCGGCTTCTCCATTATGAGCCTCACCCCCACCGCGGCGGCCAGGTGGTAGACCTCCTGGCACTTGAAGATCAGCTCGTTCATCACCGCCTCGTTGAGGATGGTGTCCACCACCAGGTGGAACCCGGGGTTCTCCTGGAGATGCGCGATGTTGTCCAATGAGCCGGACGAGAGGTTGTCGATGACGAAGACCTCCGCGCCTTCCCCGCCAAGGAGGTGTTCTGCGAGATGGGAGCCGATGAATCCCGCTCCGCCGGTAATGAGCACCTTCTTCACTGCCTGATTCCCCTGTTTTCCAAAAGATCGAGGTAGAGCCGGCCAAGCTCCTCCACGAGCCTCTTCACGTCATAGCGCTCAACCACGAAGTCCCTGGCCCGCCGCACGGTTTCGGCCCTGAGTTGCTCGTCGTCCAAAACGAGCTCCAAAGCCCGGCTGAAGGTCTCGGGGTCGGCGCTTTGCACCATTATCCCCCGCTCGCGGATGGAGATGCCGGGCCTCAGGCCCCTCTCTTCACCCAGGAGGTCGGGAACGCCCCCCACCCCCCGCGCGACCACGGGAACACCCGCGGCCATGGCCTCTATCGCGGAGACCGGCGTGCCCTCGTTTATGGAGGTGAGCGCGAGCACCGCGAGGGAGCCGTATATCCGTGAGAGGTCTTTGCGCCATCCCGTGAAGGTCGTCTCCCCGGCGATATTCAGCCTGTGGGCCAGGGCCTCGAGCTCGGCCCTCAGCTCACCGTCGCCCACCACCAGCCCCCGCACCCGGGCCGAACCCATCCTGCCCCGCAACAGGGCCAGGCTCCTGAGAAAGAGCCGGTGGTTCTTCACCGGCACGAGCCTGCCTACGATGCCCACCACCCGGGGGCCCCGTGGGGCCTCGCCATCTTCCAATACCCCATTTGGTTCACTTTGGCAATGGATAAAGGGGGAAAGGTCGAAACCCAGGTCCACCACGGAGAACCGCTCTTTTGGTGCGATGCGGTACCCCTTTGCCAGCTCATCTCGCAAAAGGGGGCTCAGCACCACAAGAGTGGCGGTGAACCTGGCCAGCAGCCTCTCTATGAGGACGAAAATCCTGGAGAGGAGCCTGGAGAAGTAGCCGTGGAGCACGTGGCCGTGGAAGGTGTGCACTAAAACGGCCCTTTTCTTCGGATTGAAGAGATTGTAGACGATGCCCGCGGCCCTCCCCAGGGTGCCGGCCTTTGCGGTGTGGGTGTGGATCACGTGGGGCCGGACCCTCATGATAAGCCTGAGGAGCTGGAAAAAGGCCCCAAGGTCGGCCACGGGGTCGGGCTCCCTCTTGAGGCTCTTTATGTAGACCGGTTGTACGCCCAGGGAGCGGACGAAATAGGACATGTCCCCCTCGCCCTCGGCCAGGGTGCCCGCGGCCAGGGTGGTCTCAAAGCCCTTCTCGCCAAGCCCCTTGGACACAAGCCCCACGTGGATTGCGGGGCCGCCTATGTTGAGGCGGGCTATGACCCTGAGGATTCTTATCTTCTCGCTTCCCATTCCCTGTAGAGCTTCTCGTAGAGTCCCGCGGTCTCCCGGACCACCCGCTCCATGTTGAAGGTCTCCTCTATCCTCCTTCGCGCGCGGCTCCCCATCTTATCTCTGAGCGCCTCGTCCTCCAGGAGCGCGGCCAGCCCCGCGGCCAACCCTTCCGGTTTTCGCGGGGGGACCAGAAACCCCTCCCGGCACACGCTCAGACCGGCCTCATTGCGCTCCTTCACGGTGAAGAGCTCCGGCGTGCCCCCCGAGGAGGTGGCCACCACGGGGAGGGAGTGGGCCATGGCCTCCATCACGGCCACGGGAAGCCCCTCCCACAGCGAGGGGAGCACGAACACGTGGGACGCGGCCAGGATCGCGTCAACGTCGTCCCGGGTGCCCAAAAAGAGCGCGGCCTCCCCCAGCCCGGCCTTTTCGGCCCTCCTTTCAAGTCGGGACCTGAGCGGCCCGTCGCCCACAAAGACCAGGTTGAACCTGAACCCGCGGTCCCAGAGCGCCCGCGCGGCCTCTATGAGCACGGCCTGGCCCTTCACCGGCTTGAGGTTGCCCACCGTGGTTATCACCGGTCCATCGGGCCACGGGAGGTCGAGGCTGGCCCGCGGCGGGGATTTTCTGCGGAAATCTATTCCTCCCTGGACAACGAAGAGCTTCTCCTTTGGATAGCCGAGGCGCGCGAGCCTGTGGGCCGCGGCGTAGGAATTGGACACATAGCCCCTAGACAGGGGGAAGGTCACTTTGTCCAAGGTCAGGGCCTGCTTCTCCTTCAGGCTGCCCTCATCCTCCGCGTCGGTGAGCTTGATGGACCTGAGCCCCCCCAACACCATCGTGCCCGACACACGGCCCGCCAGGCGCGCGGAGAGGTTGGCCCGGAACCCGTAGGCCACCACCACCTGGGCCCGGGTCTTCTCTATCAGCCGCACGAGCCTGTATATCAGCCCCGGGGCATGGGAAACGTGGTGGGTTGGGAAGCCCTGGGCCTCGAACCTCTCGCTGATGGGGCCAGGCGGCTCCAAAAACGCGGTCTCAACCGCAAACATCTCCGGGTCGAGCCCCTTCACCAGCCCCAGGACCGAGACCTCTGTGCCCCCCAGCCTCGTGGTCGCGAGGAGCTTGAGTATCCTTATGGGCTCACCGGCCACTGGCCACCTCCCGGTGCCACAGCTCCAGCATGAGAAGGGAGTAGAGCCTGTAGCCGTGGTCCGATGCTCCGCTGTGGTGCTCGTCGAAGAGTTTGGACACGGTGTCCATGCGGAAGAACCTCCGGCTCAGGGAGCCCCGGCTGAACACCAGGTCCCGGGCCTGAACCCCCAGCTCGCCCTTCAGCCACGTGGATATGGGCACCCCGAACCCCCGCTTGGGCCTCTCGGTGTGGCCGGGGGGCAGCATGCCGCTGAAAATCTTCTTGAGGAGCCGCTTGGTGGACAGTCTCCTGAGCTTGTACTTCGCGGGCAGGGACGCGGCCAGCTCCACCAGCTCGTGGTCCAGGAAGGGGGAGCGTCCCTCCAGCGAGACCGCCATGGTGGCCACGTCCGCCTTCACCAGGAGGTCCTCGGGCAGGTAGGTCAAGATATCCGTCTCCTGGAGCCTGTCCACGCACCCGGCGCCCCTGGCCCGGCCCATCACGTCAAAGAGATAGCCCCTGGGGTCGAACCCGGCCAGGGACTCCATGAGCTCCGGCCGGTAGAGCGCGGGCCGTATCGCGGGGTGGAAGTGGCAGATCCATCTGAGGTAGCGTGCCTTCTCGTCCTCCGCCGCGGCCTCCAGGAACCTCTTGGCCCTCCTCAGGGGATGCCGGATGGTCTGGGGCTCGGGCAGGGAGCGGCCCAACCTGGCGAGGTGCTTTCTCAGTGGCGCGGGCATCCCGTGGAGGTAGCACGCGATCTTCTGGGCCAGGTACCTGTCGTAGCCTGCAAAGGACTCGTCGCCCCCGTCCCCGCTCAAGGCCACGGTGACCCGGCTTCTCGTCTCTTTTGCCACGTAGAAGGTCGGGATCGCGGAGCTGTCGGCAAAGGGCTCCCCGAAGTGCCTCACCAGCATGGGGAGAACTTCCGCGGCCCTGGGGCGCACCACGAACTCGTGGTGGTCGGTGAAGTACATCTTTGCCACCTTGGCCGCGTCGGGAAGCTCGTTGTAGACCTCCTCGTCGAACCCGATGGAGAAGGTCTTCACCTTGCCCGCTTCCTCGGCCATGAGCGCGACCACTATCGCGGAGTCCATGCCGCCGGAGAGGAACGCGCCCAGGGGCACGTCGGACACGAGCCTCAGCTTCACCGCTTCCCTCAGCTTGTCCAGGACCAGCTCCGCGGCCTCCTCTTCGCGCACCTCAATCTTGCGGCCAAAGTCCACCCGCCAGTAGCGCTCTATTGAGACCCCCTTTTTGTCGATGATCATCACGTGGGCCGGGGGGAGCTTCTTCACCCCTTTGAATATCGTCCGCGGCGCGGGCACGTACTGGTAGGTGAGGTAGAGGTCCAGGGACCTGGGGTCTATCTCCCCGGGAACATCCGGGTCCCTCAGCAGGGAGCCAAGGGAGGAGCTGAAGGAGACGAACCCTTGGCCCTGGTAGTAAAAGAGCGGCTTCTTGCCCACCCGGTCCCTCGCGAGGATCAGCCTCCCGGCCCTCTTGTCCCAGGCCGCGAACGCGAACATGCCCCTGAACCTCTTCACAGCTTCCGGCCCCCACTCCTCCACGCAGTGGAGAGCGACCTCGGTGTCGGAATGGGACCTGAACGCGTGGCCCAGGGACTCGAGCTCTCCCCTCAGTTGCCTGAAGTTGTATATCTCGCCGTTGTGAACTATCGAGAAGGTTTCGTCCTCGTTGGTCATGGGCTGGCACGCGGCCTCGGAGAGGTCTATTATGGAGAGCCTCCGGTGGCCGAGACAGACGGACATGCCCCCGGCCTGGTCCCTGAAGAGGCCCGCGTCGTCCGGCCCCCGGTGGACCATCTCATCGCGCATGGCCTTGACCACCGCTGTCCTATCGGCCCCGGGCTCGAAGTCCAGCCTTCCGCAGATCCCGCACATCTCAGTAGCCCCTTCTGGAAACCAGGGCACTGAGCCCCAGCCCCGAGAACACTGCCCTCACGGGGAGCACGGGGAGGTAGTAGCGGGGAATGGGCATCATGGGCACGAGCATCAGCGCGAAGTAGGCCACCACGAACGCGGGGCAGGCCGCGTCCCTGAACCTGTACCCCAGCGCGCGGATGAGCCCCGTAAGAAAAAGGACCAGAAGCAGGTTGTGGGCTATGGTGAGGGGCCAGCGGATCAGCGGTCTTCCCCTGAGGAGCCTCATCG
>JARFUL010000312.1 GCA_029289015.1 Syntrophobacteria bacterium
CATCCACGCGTTTGAACAGAAATTCAGGGAGGCCCTGAACCAGGACCTCAACGCGGCGTCCGGCCTCACCGCGCTCTTTGGGCTCATCCGGGGGCTGAATCCTATTTTGGACAAGGGGCTCCTGCGCGAGGACCAGAAGAACAAGGGACTTTTCGCGCTCGAAGACGCGGACGTGGTCCTGGGCGTTCTGTCCAAAGAAGAGGAGGAGATACCCCGGGAAGCGAGAGAGATCGCCGCGCAGAGGGAGCTGGCCAGGCAGTCCAGGGATTTCGCGAAGGCCGATGCCCTGAGGGAGAGCCTGAAATCCCTGGGCTACCAGGTTGAGGACACCCCCGCGGGCACCCGGCTGAAAAAGCTCAAGCACTAAGAACCTGCACCGGGAAAATCTGTCCAAAATATATGGGAGGGGTGCCATGTATCTGCCCAAAGTATACCTCAAGTTCAAGGAAAAGTATCCTGAGGTCTTCAAGCATTACGAGGCCCTGGGGGAGAGCTGCCAGGACGGGGGAGCGCTGGACCTCAAGACCAGGCGGCTGGTGAACCTGGGCATTGCCGTGGGAGTGGGAAGCTCCGGAGGGGTCAAGTCCCAGGTGCGCAAGGCCCTGGAAGCGGGCGCGGGCGCCGACGAGATAACCCACGTGGCCCTTCTGGCCCTCACCACCATAGGCTTTCCCCAGAGCATAGCGGCATTGGTATGGATCGACGAGGTGCTCGAAGGCGCTTGAGCCGGGCAAACTGCCGACACAAAACGCGCCAAAGGGGGCATGGGTGAGGACCGGGAACAGCTTCCTCGCCAGGTCCGGAACCCCATTCAAGCTTGGGCTTATTATCACCGTGGCCGCGGCCATAGCCCTGGTGGTGGGGCCCGCCTGGCAAAAGCGGCTTGACTCAGCAGCCGCAGACAGCCTGACAAGGATCCTCGGGGGCGGCGCGCCCTCGGGGAAGGTGGTGATCGTGCGCGCGGACAGGGAGTCCATCCGCAGGTTGGGGCCGTGGCCTTGGTCCGCGTCTGTCCATGCCCGGCTGATAAACGTCTTGAACGAGGCCGGAGCCGGGGCCGTGGCCTTCCACTTCCCCCTGGGCTGGAAGGGGAGGGAAGGGGCCGCGAGGCTGGATTTTATCAAGAAGCGTTTTCTGGCCTCGGGGCTCCTCTCCTCAGGCCGGGAAGCCATAGAGTTCTACAATACCCTCAACCAGACCCTGCCCGGCAACGGGGCCCTGGGAGAGCTCTCCGAGGCCCTCGCGGCCTTCAGCAGGGTGGTGCTCCCCGCAACCCGGGGCGACGAGGACAATGGTGACGTTGACGCCCTGGGAATCTCCCCGGACAACGCGTGGGCCGGGTTCGAACTCCTCAAGGTCACGGGGCTCTCCCTTCCCCCGGAAAATCTGCGCAAGTGGGCCGCGGGCATCGGGGTCGCGAGGATCTTTGCCGACCCGGACAACATCCTGAGAAGCGGGCCCCTCTTCGTGGAGTATAGAGAGAGGCTGATGCCCACCCTGGGGCTCGAAGTGATCAGGGTCCTGGAGGGGCTTGCCCTGAGCGATGTCCGGCCCGCGGTGGGGGAAGGGGTCAGGCTGGGGGCCAGGCTCCTGCCCACCGACTCCTCGTGCCGGCTCTACCTGAACTACCGCAGCCCCGCGAGGGACTACACCACCTACTCCTACGGGGACGTCATCGAGGGGGACATACCTCCCGCGACCCTCAAGGAGAGGATAGTTCTCGTCACTGGGCCCGAATCGGCAAAGATCCACCTGACCCCCTTGTCCTTGATCAACGAGGCCCGCTGGACCGCGACCCTGGTGGACAACATCTATACCCGGGACCCCATGAGGCCCTCCTCGTGGACAATGTTCCTGGGCCTGCTCCTCCTCGGGGCCGCGGGGCTCTTAGCGTCCATTATCATGGACCGCGCGACCCTTCTTGCGGGGTCCGTGTCCTGCCTGCTCCTTTTCTTCTCGGTGGTGGCGGTCGCGGGCCTCATCACCGCGAAGTGGCATCTCGTGTTCAACTTCTCCGCCGCCGCGCTCACCCCCATTATCATCTTTTTGGCTACGGCCCTGGTCAGGTTCCCCGGCCTTCTCTCACCCGGGGGGGCGGGCGCGTTCGAAGCCGCGCCGGACCCCTCGAGCTTCACCTTCGGGGGGCTGGATGTCGCGTGGTCGAATCCTCCGCTCCACAAGGGGGGGATGTTCATAACCTCCGCCGCGGCCGCGGGGACCTCCACCCTGCTCATTTTGAGCGCTGACGGGCCTTCGGGATATCTGCCGGGGCTCTCGGTCATGGCCCGCTCCCTCGCCAGCAGGGGACATCCCCTTGAGGAGGTGGCCGACATTGTCGGCGAAGCCTACCTGCGCGGGGGGGAGCTCCGGCCGGCCCTGCGGTTTCTGGGCCTGACCTTTAAAAGCACCTCCAATGAGCTGAGCCTCCTCAACGCGGGCCACCCCTCGCCCATGCTGATCAAGTCCGGGGAGAGGGGGTTCAAAAGCCTCGGGAGGAGAGGGGAGCCCCTCACCGGTGAGAGGCCCGCGCCGAACTGGGCCGTAAAGGCCTTCTTCGAGAGGGGGGACCTTCTGGTGCTCCCCGTGGGGCTGAAAGACCGCCTGATCCAGGAAAGGCTGGGGGAGATCGCGGTGAAGATGCGGGACGCGCCCGCGTCCCGGATAGCCCGCAGGCTGAATCTCACCCTCACCTCCTCCAAGCCGGGGGGAGGGCAGGTGCCCGGGGTGGTGGTGATAAAGAACGGTTAATCTTTGGTACTATCCGGTGACCAAAACAAAAGATTCAAAAGTAATAAGCATCCTAAAGCGCCTCGGCCGCCCCCCGGAGGAGCGGACCAGGCTGAGCGGAATACTTACGGGCCCGGAGGAGATGGTGGGATTCCAGATATCCAAGCTCCCCAACGGAAGCGAGGGCGCGGCCCGGCTGATGAGAGAGCTGGGGGAAAACAACCTGACCATCAAGTTCATAGTCCACCACTTCAACCCCGGGGGAGACTCCAACCTGCTCCTGTGCGTGGAGCAGGAGAAGCTTGATCCCGCGAGAGATATCCTCGAATCTTTCCTGGAAGACCTCCCCGGCTCCCTGCTGAAGGTTCTCCTGTCCATCCAGGTGGTCTCCCTCTATCCCCACCGGGAAGATCCCAGCGTCCCGGGAGAAGCCCTCAACGCGCTGAGAGAGGTGGGCATCGAGTGCCTGGCTGTGGGCGCCGCGAGCTCGGTGATCTCACTGGTTGTGGCCCAGGAGGACCTCTCCCTCGCGGTTGAGACGCTTAAGAATACCTTTCAGGTGGCCTAGACGCCTGAAACACCGAGAATGAAGAAGATCAACATATTTCCCCTCACCGTGCAGCGCGGCCTGGTCCAGGTGGCGTTTTACAACGTTCCCGCGGCCTACGGCTTTTCCCCGTTTTACCAGGTATTCAGGGAGTTTGGGGTGAAGCTCAAGTTCTTCGCGCACCTGGGCATGGACAACAACACCTTTGATCTCTCCTTCTGCCTCCACCAGTCCGAGTTCGAAGATGCCAGGGCGAGCCTTGAGGAGCTGTTCGACGCTCACGGGGGGGTTAGGATGGCGGTGAAAAAAGGGGTGGCCACCATCCGGATCCTCGGGCCCCATTTCGACATCAGGACCCGGGTAAGCGGGTTGATCTACGGCGCGCTGGTTGGGGAGGGGGTGGAGATTCTGGGCAACTCCACCACCATAACCACCTGCCTATTGATGGTGGCCGAAGACTCGGTGGAGGACGCGCTCAGGGGGCTCCGCCGGTTTTTCAGGGACAAGCAAAAACGGTAGGGGCCGGTCAACCCTTGGGCGCGAGTATCTTGGGAAGCTTTATGGTGAACACGGTGCCCTGGCCCTTCTTTGTGGACCAGTCTATCCTGCCTCCGTGCTCCTCCACGGATTTCTTGGTGATGTAGAGGCCGAGCCCGGTCCCCTTGGCCCCCTTGGTGGAGAATATCTCCTTGAAGATGTGCTTCTCAGCGTCCCCGGGAATGCCGCCGGCATTGTCCCGAACCTCGAACTCCACCGTTGGATAGCCGGGCGGCTCCTGGGACGATGATTCCAGGTTGCGGGTGGTAAAGATGACCCTCCTCTCTTCAGACCCCTCGGAGAAGGCCTCGATCGCGTTGGTGAAGAGGTTTACCAAACAGTTCTCTATGCCGTCGGGGTCCACGAGCACGTCCTCGGGGAACGGGTCGTAGCGGCGCTCTATCTCTATCCCCTCGCTCCGGGCCCTGTCCGAGTAGAGATCTATGACCTTGTCCATCAGCTCATTGGGGTTTACCGGCTTGAGGTTGGGCTCCCTGTCCCTGGAGAAGCTCAGCATGTCCAGCGCCAGCTTGGAGACCCTTTGGATGTTGCTTCTAACGAGGTTCCATCCCTTGGTGAGAATATTGTGGTCGTCCTTCTTGAGCCCCATGTCCAGCATGTAGGCTCCCAGGTTCATTGAGTGGAGGATGTTCTTGATGCCGTGCGCGATGGAGGCCACGGTGTGGCCCATCGCGGCCATCCTCTCCGACTCCAGAAGCTCCTCCTGGAGCATCTTGATCTCCCGCATGTCCTTGAAGTAGCCCACCGCGAGCACCTCGCCGCGGCCCTTGACCAGGGTCCTCGCGGACAGGAGCACCGGCACGTGGGTCCCGTCCTTGGCCAAGACCACGGTCTCGTAGTTGCTCAGCTCGCCCGAGGAGCCCCAGTCGTTGCTCAGGATCTTTCTCTTTACATCCTTGGCGAGCCCGGGAGGGTAGAGGTCCCTCACGTTGATCCTGCCTATGACCTCCTCCATCCTGTACCCGTATATCCTCTCTGAGCCCTCGTTGAACACGATCACGTTGCCCTTCGAGTCGTTGACGATGATCCCGTCTATGGAGGCCTGGACCAGCTCCGCCATCTCATCCAGGAGCCCCTTTACCTCCCGCATGTCCTTGAAGTAGCCCACCGCGAGCACCTCCTGGCCGCCTACGGACATGACCCTCGCGGACAGGAGCACCGGCACGTGGGTCCCGTCCTTGGCCAGGACAACGGTCTCGTAGTTGCTCAGCTCGCCGGGAGGGCCGAACTCATCGCTCATTATTTTTTTCTTCACCTTTTTGGCCAGCCCATCGGGGTAGAGGTCCCTCACGTTTATCCTGCCTATCACCTCCTCGGCCCTGTAACCGTATATCCTCTCGGAGCCCTCGTTGAACACGATCACATTGCCCTTTGAGTCGTTGACGACGATCCCGTCTATGGAGGCCTGGACGAGCTCCGACTCCAGGATGTCCTTCTGGAGCCCCTTTATCTCCCGCATGTCCTTGAAGTAGCCCACCGCGGCCACCTCTTCGCCGCGCTCGTAGATGGGGCGTCCCGAGAGCAGCACCGGCACCTGGGTGCCGTCCTTGGCCAGCACCACGGTCTCGTAGTTGCTCAGCTCGCCGGGGGGGCCGAACTCATCGCTCAGCATCAGCTTCCTCATCTTCCTGGCCAGCCCCTCCGGATAGAGGTCCACCACGTTTATCTTGCCTATGACCTCGGAAGCCCTGTAGCCGTATATCCTCTCGGAGCCCTGGTTGAAGACGATCACGTTGCCCTTGCGGTCGTTGACGATGATGCCGTCTATGGAGGCCTGGACGAGCTCGTATTCCAGCTCGTGCCTGTGGTCGAGCTCTCTTATCGCGTCATATACCTTCTTCTCCAGAAGCGTGGTGTACTCCCTCAGGGTAGAGCGCATCCACAGCTTCTCCTTTGCCCGCCTCAGGGCCACCTGGAGCGCGACGTCGCTTATGGGCTTGTTGATGAAGTCGGACGCGTTAAGCTGGAGGGCCTCTATGGCCAGGGACATCTCGCCGTGGCCGGTTATCACGATGACCTCGGTGGGGCCGTGGAGGGCCTTTATCCTTCTTAGGACCTCGATGCCGTCCATTCCCGGCATCTTGATATCGGTAAGCACCACCTCGGTCCGCTCCTCCTCGTAAATCTCCAGCCCCCTGTGGCCGTCCTCCGCGAGCAGGACTTCGTAGCCGTCGGCCTCGAGGGAGAGCTTGAGCAGGTCGCGAGTGCTCTTCTCGTCGTCTATGACGAGTATCTTCACCTGAATCCCCTTTTCCCGGGCTTACCCGGTGGTGTGTATCGCGGGGAAGGTCAGCCGGAATGTGGTGCCGCGGCCTTCCTCGCTCTCCATCTCTATGACCCCGCCGTAGTCCTTAACGATCCCGTAGCTTATGGAGAGGCCCAATCCGGTCCCTTTTCCCAGCTCTTTGGTGGTGAAAAAGGGCTCGAAGATCCTGTTCTTGAGGTTCTTGGGTACGCCGAGGCCGGTGTCTTGGACCTCTGCCACCACGGTGTCGTCCTGCTGGAAGGTCCGAATGGTGAGCACCGCGTCGAAGTCCTTGAAGAGCAAGTCCTCCCTCTTCTCCACCATGGAGTCCGACGCGTTCATCACCAGGTTGATAAACACCTGCTCCAGCCGGTTCAAGACACCCATGACCCTGGGCAGGTCCTCCTTCAGTTCGAGCACCACCCTTATCTGCCGCAGGAGGAACTGCTGCCCCAGGATGGTGAAGATGCCCCTTATGGGCATGTTCAGGTCTATGGGCTGGGTCTCCTCGTGGGAGCTCTTGCGGCCGAATTCCCTCATGTGGTTGATGATCTCAGCCGCGCGCTCCACCTGGGCCGCGACCTCGGATGAGACCTTCACCATGACATCCGGGGTGGGGACCTCGCCCTTCTCCGCCAGCTTTCTCAAAAAATCGCTCCCTATATGGATCGCGTTGAGGGGCTGGTTCAGCTCGTGGGCCACCCCCGCGGACATCTCGCCAAGGGTGGCCATCTTGGCCGCCTGGATAAGCTGGGCCTCGGTGGTCACCTGCTCGGTTATGTCGGCGGTGGTCGCGATTATTACGTTCTCGCCCAGGTGCTCCCTGGGGCACGAGTGGATGTTCACGTAGTGGAACGAGCCGTCCTTGCGGTAGTGCCTTATCCTGGTGAGCAACACGCAGGCCTCGAGCGCAGAGGTGCGCACCTTGTCCATGTCTTCCCGGTCGCCCAGGTCCAAAAAGGACATGTTGAGGAGCTCTTCCCTCGAGTAGCCGTAGTGCTCGGTGGCCCGGATGTTGGCGTCGAGGATCCCGAAGTTCTCCCTGTTGAACACGAAGATGGGGTTGGGGTCGTTGTCAAAGAGGGAGCGGTACCTCTCCTCGGAGGCCTTGAGCTCGATCTCGGACTTGTTGAGCATCTCCACCATCCTGTTGAAGGAGCGGCCGAGGATTCCCATCTCATCGTCCGAGGAGATCTCGATGGGGGTGGAGAAATCGCCGGAAGCCACCCGCTTGGTGCCCCCGAGGAGCTCTCTTACGGGCCTGGACACGAACCGGCTCGTGAAGAGGGCCAAAACCGCGGACACCGCCATGATCGACATGGCCGCGAAGAGGATGATATCGCGCTTGGAGCTCGCGATGACCTCGTCCACCTCGTTGAGCTGCACCAGGATGTCGGCCACCCCCAGGACCTTTTCATCCTTCTTGTGGACGTGGCAGGAGGAGGTGTAGCAGTCCGGCTCGTTGTATATGGGGTTTATCATGCCCATGACACGGCCCTTGTCCGTGGTGAAGATGCGGCTGCGGGCCTCGGTGGTGAGGCGGGTCAGGGGCTTGCCCGCCACGTGGCACGAGAAGCACTGCTCCGCGTTCATATCGAGGTTGGTGCCGATTTCGGCCTTGTCCGAAGAGTAGATTATCTGTCCCACCGCGTTGAATATGCGGATCTTCTCTATGCCCCGCTGGCCGCCCATCGTGTCTATGGCCATGTGGATCCGGTCCGGGTCATACTTCAGCATGTCATAGCGGGTGGAGCGCTTTACCGTGTTGATT
>JARFUL010000313.1 GCA_029289015.1 Syntrophobacteria bacterium
GCCGGACAACACCATGGAGGAGCCCCCCATAGTGGACATGGGGGACAGCCCCACGAGGCTCTGCCCGGAGCTGGATACGATCGTGCCGGACAACCCCATGGCCTCCTACGACATAAAGGACGTGATCCGGTCCATCGTGGACTCGGGCGTCTTCATGGAGCCCCACGAGTTTTTTGCCAAGAACATAATCATCGCTCTGGCCAGGCTGGGCGGCCGGACCATCGGCATCATCGCGAACCAGCCCACCGTACTGGCCGGCTGCCTGGACGTGGACTCCTCGGACAAGGCCTGCCGGTTCATCCGGTTCTGCGACGCGTTCAACATCCCTCTTCTCACCATCGCGGACGTGCCCGGCTATCTTCCCGGCACAGACCAGGAGTGGCGGGGGGTGATCCGCCACGGCGCGAAGCTCCTTTGGTGCTACTCCGAGGCCACGGTGCCCAAGATGACCCTGGTGACCCGCAAGGACTACGGCGGCTCCTACCTCGCGATGTGCTCTTCCGACCTGGGGGCCGACCTTGTCCTGGCCTGGCCCGCGGCGGAGATTGCGGTCATGGGCGCGGACGGCGCGGCCAACATCATCCACCGCAGGGCCATAGCCTCGGCGAAGGACCCTGAGGCCAAGAAGGAGGAGCTTCTAAAGGAGTACAAGGACCTCCTGTACAACCCCTACATCGCGGCCTCCCGGGGATACATAGACGGGATCATCGTGCCCTCGGAGACGAGAAAGAGGCTCGTGGAGGCCCTGGAGCTCCTCGCGACCAAGAGGGAGCAGCTGCCCCCCAAGAAGCACGGGAATATACCGGTTTAGGGCAAAGCCGGTGCAACCGGGAGACTACTAGGAGGCCCCTCGGGGCCTCTTTGCTTTATGAAGGAGCATTGAAGAATGACCGACAACGACCAGACTTACCCCGCGGAGCTGCCGGCCATCAAGGCCGCGGTGAAGGACTTCTACCGGTCCATATGCTTCGCTGAGCATGCCGCGCCGGACATAGGGCTACTCCGCTCCCTCTTCCTTCCCGAAGGCATGCTCATCCGCATGACCCCCCAGGGACCTTCCATCATGAAGCTAGAGACCTTTGTCTCCCTCTTCAGGGAGCAGATAGAGGGGGGGTTTCTCACTGAATTTCACGAGGAGGAGATCTTCGGCATAACCGAGACCTTTGGCAGGATCGCGCACGTGTTTAGCACCTACGAGGCCCGGAAGAAGAGCGGTGACGAGACCCAGACCCAAAGGGGAATAAACTCCATCCAGCTCTTAAAGGACAAGGGAAGGTGGCGGGTGGTTTCAATACTGTGGGAGCACGAGGGGGAGGACTCTCCCCTGCTGGAAAGCTATCTCCCCTGAAGGAAGACCGGGCCAGGCTGACCCGGTCTTGACGCGGCCCTGTCGTTTATCGGGGGTTTGGCGCTCAATCCCTCTCGCAGAGCTCTATGAGCACCCCGAAGGTGGCCTTGGGGTGGAGGAACGCGATCTTGGCGCCCCCCGCGCCCATGCGGGGCTTCTCGTCTATGAGCTTCACCCCCTGGACCTTGAGTTCTTTAAGGGCCTCCTCTATGTTTTCCACCCTGAACGCGATGTGGTGGATCCCCTCGCCCCGCCTCTCTATGAACTTGGCCACTGGCCCGTTGTCCGCGGTGGACTCCAGAAGCTCCACCTCGGAGTCGCCCACCGGGAAGAACGCGGTGGTGACCTTTTGCTCGGCAACCGTCTCGGTGCCCTCGAAATGGAGCCCGAGCCCCTCCTCGTAGAGCTTCCTCGCGTCCTCGATGGACTTCACCGCTATGCCGAGATGGTCTATCTTGAGAATCTTCATCCCTTCCCTCCCTGAACCGGGTTCTTTCCAGCGGTTTTTTTCCGCCATAATACACCCAAGCCCTTTGGCCGGGCAACGGTAAAGTACCCCCTGGGCTTTGGCGCGCTTTGGTGGTAATATAACTTCGTATTTTGCCCTGAAAGGAGGTCGGGTGAATGGCCGGCGAGCAGCCCAAGCGCAGCCACAGGCTGGTGGAGGAGTACGAAGGCATCGTGGGTTTCGGCCTGGACAGGGAGACGGACGAGGTATCCCTGGGCGTGTACCTGCAGATGTTCTCAGACGACGAGTTTCTGAAGATAATCCTGCCCAGGCTCACCAACGGGGAGATAAACGAGCTCTTCGAGCTTCTCTCCCTGTTGATAATGAAACACGTGGACAAGGAGGAGGAGTACCACCAGGTTTTCCTGAAGGAAGGCTGAAACCCCGGCCGGGCACCGACCTGATGGAGATCTGCCCGCGGTGGTCCTCCACGATCTCCGAGCCATTCGGCAGGGCCTCAATCACAAGTCCTCAATACCTTATCGGCTCCCCGGTCCTCCGGCTACACCGGTTTTTTCGTTTTTTTACCGGCCGGAGGCCGGCCCGCGACCATCGCCCCTGCCCTGCCCGCGACCTGTAAGATGCTTTTTTGATTAGCTTTCAGGCTATATTGGACAGGAAAAGGCAAATGTCCAATCTATCCCGCGCGGCCCGGGTCATGGGCCCTTTCCACCATAGGGACCCTTCGCGAAACCTCTGATAACCTTTTATAGCCGCGGGGAGGTCTTTGCCCCGCGGACCTCTTCTTGACACCGCTTGAGCCCGGGGTTAAGATTTTCTGACTTTCATCCCGATAAACACCGGTCTCCCATGGGGCTTAGGCGCGACCAAACAGTCAGGAGGCACAGATGCCCGCGAGCAGCGAAAAGGGAACGGTCTTCTTCCCTGAAAGGCCCTTTTTCGAGATTCCCGAGGACTACGGCCTTCCCTACGAGGACGTCTATTTCAAGGCGGCCGACGGGGTCAGGCTCCACGGCTGGTACGTTGAGGGCACCGACGGGACCCGGGACACCATTGTCTGGTTCCACGGCAACGCGGGCAACATCAGCCACCGGCTGGACAACCTCTATCTACTGAGGAAGGCCACGGGGCTGAACATATTCATCTTCGACTACCGGGAGTACGGGCTCTCGGAAGGGTACATCTCCAAGGAGGGGACCTTCCTCGATACGGACGGCCTCTTCGATTATATCACCAGGGAGAGGTCCCTGGCCCCGGGCGAGATCCTCCTGTTCGGCAGGTCTCTGGGCACCGCGCTCGCGCTCCACCTCGCGAAGAGCAACACGTTCCTGGGGGTGGCCCTGGAGGCCGCGTTCACCTCCACCCAGGAGCTAAGGGCCCTCTACGCGGCCTTTATCCCGCCCCCCGATCCAGGAGAGGTGGCCTACGACAACCTGGCCAACATCCACCGGATCTCGTCGCCGGTGCTCTTCATCCACGGCCAGAGGGACTTCGTGATCCCCGAGAGGATGGCCCGCTCCCTCTTCAAGCTTGCGCCCAAACCCAAGTTCTTCTATCAGGTGCCCCTGGCCAGCCACAACGACACCTACCTGGTAGGCGAAAGGTTCTACTTTGACAGGTGGCGGGAGTTTGTGGAATACTGCCGGGCGAACCGCGAGGGGCCCTGAGCGGTGGACTTCCTTTTCTGCCCCCTGTGCGCCGCGAGGCTCACGAGCCACATCCCCGGCAAGGCGCGGCGGCCCGGGCCATGAAAAGGGGGGAGATAGAGTAGGACCCAGGGATGCGGGCCGACACCTGAAGGGGCCAGCAGGCATTCCCGGGAAAAATCGGGGGGCCCAGCGGCCCTGAAATAGGCGCAAGTTGCTTTGGGGATTAGCCTTTCCCTTGACACGGATGTCCCTATGGCATTAGGCTTGGGGCTTAGAAGGCTTGAAGGTCAGGAGTAGGCATGACGGACAAGGCGGGTCTCAAGGAGCTCCTCCCCGAAGAGGTGGTCAAGGCCAAGATCAGGGAGATGGCCCTTTCCATCTCCAAAGACCTTGAGGGCAAGTCCCCGGTCTTTGTCGGAATCCTGGACGGGGCCTTCATCTTCCTGGCCGACCTCATAAGGGAGATCACCGTGCCGGTGGAGGTGGACTTCCTCAGGGCTGCGTCCTACGGCGACGGGACAGCATCATCCGGCACCATCAGGATAACCAAGGACGTGGAGACGGACATAGAGAACAGGGACGTGGTGGTGGTTGAGGACATCGTTGACACCGGGCTCACCTTCCGGTCCGTTATCGACCACCTGAGGGCGAAGTCTCCGGCCTCCATTACGGTCGCGGTGCTCATAGACAAGAGGGAGCGCCGGGAGGTTGAGGTGGACATCGACTACGTCGGCTTTGTGGTGCCCAGGGGGTTTCTGGTGGGCTACGGGCTCGACTGCGCGGGCCGGCACCGGGAGCTCAGGGGCGTGTATGAGATTATTAAGTGAGGGAGGGCATCTATGGGCAAAGAGATCGTAGTAAAGTGTGAGAAGTGCTCAAGCCGTTACACCCTCGACCCCGACCTCATCAAGGGTGAGACGGCAAAGGTGCGCTGCTCCAGGTGCTCCCACGTCTTCGCTGTGCAAAAGCCCGTGGAGTCCGTGGAGCCCGATGATATCATGGACTTCGACGAGCCCGACCTGGGGATTGGCGAGGAGCCCCTCGCTCCCCCGGACCTCCCCCTTCGTCGGCCCGAGCCCGTGGCCAAGAGGCGCTCGCCCCTGGCCTACGGGCTGGTCTTCATCCTCGCGGCCGGCGCGGTGTTCGGCGCGCTCTACTACCTGAAGGGCCGGACTCCGGGGTTCAAGCCTTCCCCGGGAGACAAGGGGGTGGACCTCCTCAACCTGCTGGGCATGAGCGCCTACTTTGTGGAGAACCGCAGCGAAGGCACCCTCTTCGTGGTCTCGGGCAAGCTGAGAAACGAATACCCGGTTGCCCGGCGCAGGGTGAGGCTCAGGCTCCGCGTCTACACCGAGGACTCCAAGGTGGCCAGTGAAAAAACCTTCTACGCGGGCGGCAGCCTCACCAGGGACGAGGCGGGCAAGCTCAAGCTCGACAAGATCATGAAGAGGACCGAGAACGCGGGCAAGGGCCCCCAGGGGGTGGTCCTTCCCTCCCGGGTCATCCCCTTCGCGGCGGTGGTGAACTCCCTCCCCAAGCTCAGCAAGCTGGGGGACTACTCCCTGGAACTGGTGAGCTCCAGGCCGTAAACCCGGGCTCTCGGGACGCGCCGCGGGGGCCGGATAGGGTCCCGAAAACCGCAAATCTTTCCATGCTTCGCTTTGGAGCGTGTATGCTCGATCTTAAGTTCATAAGAAACAACCTTGAGCTGGTGCGCGAGATGCTCTCGGCCAGGAGGGTCGAACTGGACCTGGACGAGTTCACCGGGCTGGACAACCGGAGGAGGGAGATCCTGGCCGACTACGAGGCCCTGAGGCACCGGCGCAACGTGGTGAGCAAGGAGATCGGCCTCTTGAAAAAGGAGGGCAAAGACGCGTCTTCCCTCCAGGAGGAGGCCAAGTCCATCGGGCCGAAGATAGGCCGGATGGAGGAGGAGCTAAGAGAGGTCGAGGCCCAGCTCGACGCGCTAATGTACTCCATCCCCAACGTGCCCCACTCCACCGTGCCCCTGGGCGAAACCGAAGAGGACAACGAGTTGGTGAAGATCTGGGGCGAGCTCCCGGAGTTCGGCTTCGAGCCCAGGCCCCACTGGGAGGTGGGGGAAGAGCTGAAGATTTTGGACCTCAAGAGGGCGGCCAAGATAACCGGCGCGAGGTTCGCTCTCTACTGGGGCGCGGGCGCGCTGCTCGAGCGCGCGCTGATCAACTTCATGCTCGATCTCCACACCAGGGAGCACGGCTACACAGAGACGCTACCCCCTTTCATGGTCAACTCCGCGTCCATGACCAGCACGGGCCAGCTCCCCAAGTTTGCGGATGATCTCTTCAAAATAGACGGCTGGGACTTCTGGCTGGTGCCCACCGGGGAGGTCCCGGTGACCAATATCCACAGGGACGAGGTGCTCAGCGCAGAGGACCTGCCCCTCAAGTACACCGCGTACACCCCGTGCTGGAGGGCCGAGGCCGGCTCCCACGGGCGGGACGTTCGGGGGATCGTGCGCCAGCACCAGTTCAACAAGGTGGAGCTGGTGAAGTTCGCGCACCCGGACGGCTCCTACAACGAGCTGGAGGCCCTGCTCCAGGACGCGGAGGAGGTGCTCATCAAGCTCGAACTTCCCTACCGCGTGGTCACGCTGTGCACCGGCGATCTCGGGTTCGCGGCGGCCAAGACCTACGACATCGAGGTCTGGATACCCAGCCAGGGGGTCTACAGGGAGATATCCTCGTGCTCCAACTTCACCGACTTCCAGGCCCGCCGGGCCAACGTCCGGTTCAAGGGGCCGGGCAAGTCATCCTCCGAGTATGTGCACACCCTCAACGGATCGGGGCTCGCGGTGGGGAGGACCGTGGTCGCGATCCTGGAGAACCACCAGCAGGCCGACGGCTCGGTCATCGTGCCCCACGTGCTTCGGCCCTACATGGGAGGGATGGAAAAGATCGCCGTATGATCCGGTACTTATTACGCGGCTTCGCCGCGTGGACAAGATCGAAATTAGGTTAACACCTAAAGCTTCTTACCTTTTCTCTCGTAAGCTTTCTTCTCACCATCCTGCCCCTGATGGCAGGATCAAAAAAGGGCCAATGGCCCCTTTTTTTGTTTTGCACGGCTAAATATGTCGCGGCAACACCACCAGCGGCAGGCTCAGTCCGATCGTATGAAAAAGATGTAGATGTTCACCGCGCCGATGGCCGCGAGCCCCGCGACCAGGGCCACCACGTTCATCTGCTGGTCTTCCAGGGCCTTTCCCTTCTCCGGAAGAAACATGTCGAGAAGAAACCCGATCGCGATCGCGGATAATACGACCACAATGGTGCCCGGGGAGTTCTTGATTACACCGATCAGGATGATGATCGCTATAACCGCGATCACGTAGGGGTTCCTTATGAGTTCGCTGAACTCCACCGCATCGAGGTATTCCCTCACGTTAAGAAGAAGTTCGCTGATGGCTCCCATCCTCAATCCTCCCGCGCTTCAAGAAGCTCTATGAGCCTTGTATCCACAGCCCCCCGAAACACTTGAACACCTAAACCACCGGCAGCGGAAAAGACCGCCCCCCGAGGCTTTGCAATAAGATTCTAGAACAAACCGGCTAAAATGAAAACACTTTTTGGGGGCCGGTCCTTTTTGGGCAGAGCCTCCCCAGGATACGGAGCGACCGGACGCGGGAGCCGGTCTCCCCCGCGGGATGCCGGGCTGAAACTCCTTGACAACACTGTTAAATAATGCTAGGGGAATCAAGACCTTCGGCGATGGAGTCCGCCTTTGACCGCCCTGAGGGGCTGATGACTCCTACCTTCAGGCAAACCGGGGTAGGAGTCCCAATTAACGACCTGCCCCACCTGGAAAGCCGGGTGGGCTTTTTAGTGCCCCGGCCGGGATGAGAAGATGCTGGAAGGATTCAAGAACATAGCGGGCGAGATTACCTCCACGATCCGTGGGCTCCTGCAGGTGGCCCAGGAGATCGGCCACAAGAAGATAGTTGAGAACCTCTCAGAGATAGAGGAGAAGCTCTCGAAGAACCGCTTTCACCTCGTGGTGCTGGGGCAGTTCAAAAGGGGCAAGTCCACCTTCATAAACAGCCTCCTGGCCGAGAGCGTGCTCCCCACCGCGGTGGTGCCGCTCACCTCCATAGTCACCCTTTTGAAGTACGGGAACGAAGAGAGGGTGGAGGTGCTCTTCGAGAACGGCACGGTAAAGAAGATTTCGAGGGGGGAGCTGGCCGACTACGTGACCGAGCGGGGCAACCCCGATAACGAAAAGGGGGTGCTCCACGTCGAGATGGCCTACCCCTCCGGCAGGGTCCGGCACGACTTCTCCGAGAGGCTCAAGAAGAGCTTTTTGAAGTTTCGCTGGGACCTCAACCTGAAGGTGGACGCCACGGAGGAGGGGATACGGTCGGCCATGACCAAGGCCCTGGCTCTAAAGAAGGCCAGCAAAAAAGAGGTGGACAAGGAGACCCGGTTGCTGGCAGGATTTTCCAATACCCTGAACAGACTGAAGAGAGAGTTGGAAAGAGCAGGCGAGTCCATCAGCAAGCTGTGAAGAGAGGAAGGGGCCTGAGAATATGGCCGTAAGCCTTGCCATCATAGTGGCCCTGGGTCTTTTGGCGGATGCCCTCTTCAGGAGGATGAAGCTCCCCGGGCTCGTGGGGATGCTCATCGTCGGGATCCTGGTGGGCCCCTACGTGCTGGACCTCCTCAAGCCCGACATGATGAAGGTCTCCGCGGACTTCCGCAAGATCGCGCTCATCGTGATCCTGCTTCGGGCCGGTTTCGAGCTGAGGAAGGACACGCTGCACCGGGTGGGCAAGCCCGCGCTCCTCATGTCCACGGTGCCGGCCCTATTCGAGATCGCGGCTGTCATCTATCTGGCGGCCCAGTTCCTCGGGCTCTCCTACATGGGCGCGGCCATCCTGGGCTCTATCCTGGCCGCGGTGTCGCCCGCGGTGGTGGTGCCGCTAATGATAAATTTCATGGAGCGGGGGCTCGGCGCGAGGAAGGGCATCCCCACCCTCATTCTGGCCGCGTCCAGTGTGGACGACGTGTTCGTCATCGTGATATTCACCATCCTCGTGGGCGCGGCGGTGGGGGTCAAGGTCAGCCTCGCGTGGCAGCTCGCGTCCATCCCCATCTCCATCGTGCTCGGGATCCTGGTGGGGCTCATACCCGGGTACCTGTTGTTCAAGCTCTTCAGCAAATACGACTGGCAGGCCCCGAGAAGGACCCTGGTGGTGATGGCCCTGGCCATCGGGCTCACCTGGATGGAGGACGCGCTCCACGGCATAGTCCCCGTGGCCGCGCTCCTGGGCGTCATGGCCGTGGGGTTCATGATTCTGGAGAAGGAGGAGGCCCTGGCCCACATCATCTCCCAGAAGCTGAAGAAGCTCTGGGTCTTCGCGGAGCTCTTGCTCTTCGTGCTGGTGGGCGCGCAGGTGAACATCCACGTGGCCTGGAACGCGGGCGCGGCCGGGCTTCTCGTCATATTCATAGCGCTTGTCTTCAGGTCCATAGGGACCTACATCTCTCTAATGGGCTCAGACCTTGACTTCAGGGAGAAGATGTTCTCCGTGGTGGCCTACATTCCCAAGGCCACGGTCCAGGCCGCGATCGGCGCGATACCGCTGGAGATGGGGCTCCCCGGAGGAGAGGTGATCCTCGCGGTCGCGGTGCTCTCCATCCTCGTCACCGCGCCCATAGGTGCGATCGGCATAATGATACTGGGCGAGAGGATCCTCGAGCCGGAGGAGATGTCCATATACCGGTTCAAGACCCTGAGAGGGCAGCTCAACCTGCCCAGGGTGGGCCAGAGGATACGGTCCAGGGTCTTTGGCACCCAGTGGAAGATCATAGAGGAGAGGGAGATATGGCTGAGGGATGAAACGGGGCATCCCATACCGGGCATATACATCAGGTTCTGGAATCCCGACTCAGCCCACGGGCCCGGCACCGGCAGGACCATGGACTACCGCTACAGCCAGCTCGACCCCTCCTTCCACAACTTCTGGGAGGTGATGGAGGTATAGGTTCGAGCAGGGCGAGAGCCCTCGCGGGCGAAACCTCCTGAGCCCCTCCGGGGGATACGGCAGACATGGTATCCAAAGAAGATCTTGAGCGGATCGTCAACGCGGACCACCACGACCCCTTCACCGTGCTGGGCCAGCACGAGCTTGGCCGCGGCCGGGCGCTGGTGAGGGTCTTTGTGCCCGAAGCCAGGGAGCTTTTTCTCCTGAGCCGGGAGGACCGCCGGGAGCTGGCCATGACCCCGCTGGCCGAGCCCGGGCTCTTCGAGGTGGAGCTAAAGGGGTGGGACACCTCGAAGCCCTACCGCGTGCGTGCGCTCCACAAAAAGGGCGAGCACGTCTTCTATGACCCGTACTCCTTCGTCCCCCTTCTCTCCGAGTACGACCTCTACCTCTTCAACGAGGGCACCCACCGGCGCATCCACACCTTCATGGGCGCGCATCCCATGGTCCTACAGGAGGTCCCGGGCACCGCGTTTTCCGTCTGGGCCCCCAACGCGAGAAGGGTCTCCGTGGTGGG